>CAYRMJ010000037.1:0-13547 GCA_964425415.1 uncultured Thermoplasmata archaeon
GTGATAGGCATGACTGAGCTTCCAATGGGCATAGCCACGAATTTTCTAATCAACGGAAAGGACTATCTCATTCCCATGGCCATTGAGGAGCCCAGCGTGGTGGCGGCTGCGAGCCATGCGGCGAAGCTCGCTAGACCCGGAGGCGGTTTCTTCACGTCCTCCACCGAGCCAATAATGATCTCTCAGATTCAGGTTGTGGGTCTTGGTAATCCGCACTTTGCTAAGATGCAGGTTCTTGAGCATAAAGAGGAGTTGATGCGCATAGCGAATGAGCAGGATCCCGTGCTGGTTAAAGTGGGCGGAGGGTGCAGGGACATTACCGCGAGGGTTCTTGACTCAAAGATGGGCCCGATGCTCATTATCCATATTCATGTGGATGTCAGAGATGCAATGGGTGCAAATGCAGTGAACACCATGGCAGAAGCTCTGGCTCCGTACATAGAGGACATAACTGGCGGAAAGGTGTACCTCAGGATTCTAAGCAACCTCGCAATATATCGCCTTGCAAGGGCGAGGGCAGTGTGGAAAAAAGAGGTTATTGGAGAGGACACGGTGAAGGGCATACTCTACGCTTACGAGTTTGCACGTGTGGATCCATTCAGAGCCGCCACGCACAACAAGGGCATAATGAACGGCATTGATGCTGTTCTGATCGCCACGAGCAACGACTGGCGCGCGGTGGAGGCGGGTGCGCATGCATACGCTGCAATTAACGGAACTTACACGAGCATGAGTCACTATGAGGTGGACTCAGAGGGAAATCTTGTGGGAAGCATTGAAATCCCCATCGCTGTGGGAACAATTGGCGGCGCGACGAGCACGCATCCCAAGGCCAAGATTGCGAGGAAGATACTGGGAGTTGAGGGTGCGAGAGAGTTCTCAGAGGTTCTGGCAGCTGTGGGCTTGGCGCAGAACTTTGCAGCGCTGCGGGCCCTCGCCACCGAGGGAATCCAGAGGGGGCACATGAGCCTGCATGCGAGAAACATCGCAGTCATGGCAGGCGCAAAGGGAGAGGAGATTGACATCGTCTCAAAGAAGCTTGTGGAAGAGAGAAAGGTGCGAGTGGATAGAGCGAGGGAGATTCTCAAAGAGATAAGAGAAATTGAATAAAAAGGGATTTCATTCATTCAATTTTTTCATTTCACATTATAATGCATATTTCTCCGATAATTTTATATACTTAATTTTTGATAATGCTCCGAGGTGAATGAATGAAAAGAAAAATCTTGGTGGGGTTAGTGCTGACCACAATGGTGATAATGAACTTGGGCGTGGCAATTTTCACATTGTCGCCCCAAAGCGTACATGAAGAGAACGTGCATGTGAGAGCGTATCTCTCGGGATTGACCGAGCATGGACCGATTAAAGTGAACACGGATTGGGACTTGGACCACACCGATGGAATCACTTATGATGACACTAATGATGTTTACCGCATAAACGGATTGAAGATAGATAGCAAAGGAGAGGGATACGGAATATACATTGGAAACATAACCAAGCATTTAATCATTGAAAATTGCGAGGTTTACAATGTAAGCGGAGGGAATTACGGGTTATTGAGAAGCAATGCAGGAATAAAAATATATGGCGTTAAAAACGGAGGAAGGGTGACAATAACCCACAATTTCGTTCACGATACGCAAAGTGCTGGGATTTATATTGCACTCTCAGGAGGGAACAGTGGAAATGATGCAATATATGTGTCAGACAATTACATATTCAACTCATCCAGAGCTGGTGTGTACGGCGGCTCATCATCAAACATAAGTCTAAGGAATAATGTCATATTCAACAACGATGTTGGTGTGCATTACAATAATGTTGAGAAATCAGATATAATGTACAACGGAATAGGTGAAAATAAAAATGAGGGGGTTAGAATAACATCAAGCAATGAAGTTAAGATTTGTGTCAACATATTTTATCACAACAGAGGCTCGGGAGATAGATACGATGAGAATCACATACAGGCCACACAGGACAGCTCTTCAAGATGGATAGATTGGGACGATGGAGCTGGAAACTACTGGCATGACTGGGCCATGAACAACGAGAGCAACTGGTACGCGAAGCATGGCGATTATTACACCGAATATAAAATCAAGTGGCCATATCACATAGTGGATCTGAACGGAGTTGTGAGAAACAACGATAGTTATCCAAATAAAGTTGAACATATTGGCGGTCTGCACGCATACAACCATGCATCTTTTACCTTTGGAGATTTTGACGTCATTGGATTTCCAAAAAATTTAACAGGCGAGCATGGAGTGGTATTCGGTATTGGCACATCCTACATGCCTTTCAAAGTTGTTGGTGCGGAGTTCAATCTCACAGATGAGGCTCAAGGTATAGTGAACAAAGCGGACCACATATATTTCATAAATGTCTGGATGCACAATAGTTCAGATAGCGGCTCCACTGGAATTGGATTTGAAAATTACGGAGATGATACCCATGTGCTCCATGCGAACATATTCAACTGCACGAATGCGGGAATAGTGCTGAAAGGCCAAACAGACGTGTACGTTGAGCACAGTTACATACATGATAATTCATACTTTGGGATTTACACAGAAGATATGTATTTGGGTTTTGCTAAGATTTATATGAACACAATATCTAACAACCGAATGATTGGAATTTACATTAACAGCACCACTTCCACAATAATCTCATACAATGTAATAAGCAACAACGGTGTTATAGCTCCCCCTTACTACAACGGATTCGGAATATATGTGGATAACTACCAAGGACCTAAGGTGAACCTTCAAAACAACTCGTTTTTCCGCAACGCCCAGTACGGAGTGTATGTGAAAAATGGAACATCCTCAAACTATGCCAAAGTGATAATGAAAGATAACATATTCCATGGAAACAACGGAGCCACTGAGGAATACAACGCAAGCCACAATCAGGTTTATATTGGTGCTGGAACAAATTTGTACAGCGTGAAAAACAACTTCTTCAACGATTGGGTGTATAATCATCACGGGCTTGGGTGGCACCTTCCACCTTACAAATTCAAAGGGATAGGCGAGGATGGCAGTCCTGCAAGATGGGTGAACTTCACATGGGGACACATATACATCAACAACGATATGGCCACATACTACAACTACAACGGTACCCAGAATGGAATTATAGGATACCATTGGAGTTACTGGATAGAGGGCTGGAATGTGAAATCATACGATAACTTTGCAGGCATATACATCACAGATGTTGATAGTTCTATAAACATTAAAGGCTGTAACGTCTCAAATATCCACGGAACTGGAATTTCCGTATCGTATATCTCCCATACTGTGGATATATTTGACAATGTGGTGAATAACAACGATCAGGTTGGAATTTCTGCAGCAGGCATTCAGTACATAAACATTGGGAGCAACATTGTATCAAACAACGGCGATTCTGGAATATATCTGGACCACATCAATGGTGGATTTCCATCAATAGTGTCAAACCGCATTTATAGAAATGGGTACGATGGGATGACTTACGGAGTATACTTAAAAGACATACACAGCGTATCCAAATACAGCGCCGTGGACTACAATCAAATATCCATTAACTACGGCGGAATATACGCTTACGATATTGACACAATCAGAATAATAAGAAATGGAATTGCGTACAACGAGAAATACGGTGTGAAACTGGAAGGCTCAACAGGCGTAAAAGTGGAGAACAACACATTCTACGAGAACAACGGAACCACGGATCACTTTGATGCGAAGCACATTCAGGCTTACGATGATGGAAACAATATATGGAACTGGAGCGGCGGTGGAAATTACTGGCATGACTGGGCCATGAACAACAATACAAATGACCCCGATGGTGACTATGTTATAAACTACGCTTATCCGATAGATGGTGTAGCAAAGGACGGAAAACCGTTCCTCTACATTAAGCATCTTCCATTCAGAATTAACAGTTACTGGGACGAGATATACGATAATGGAGTTATAGGTGGAGATGGAACCTCGCAGTATCCGTTTGTAATCGTGGGATGGAGAGTGAACGGAGAGAACAATGGATATGGCATATACATAGGCAATACAACAGACGAACAACATTACACTTATAACCTGCACCTTAAGATGGATCATTGCTTAGTTTACAACGCATCTGGTGGCTCAGGAAATGATTATTACAGCAACTCCGGCATAATAGTGAATAGTGTGTATCCCTACGCAGTGGCCTTTAACTACTTAACCATTGAAAACACCATCTCTACTGGAAACAACAATCACGGTTTGTCCATCTTGGATTCAAGGGACATCACTGTAACCAATAGCAACTTCTCTTACAATCAACACTCAGGGATTTACACCAGGGGAGTAGAACTAACGGATATCAATGGAATAAGCGCTATTCACAATGCATTCTATGGAGCTTACCTAACTCTTGGATCAACGGTCAATATAGAGAACTCTAACATGAGTTACAACAACTGGTCTGGAATATTTGTTTATGAGAGTGGAGTAAATATACAGAGCTCAACAATATACAAAAATGGATACGGCTCAGGAACTCATCATGAGGGAATTGTATTAAGCGATGGAACTGGAGGAGAGATTCACGACAACATAATCAAGGAAAACAAAGGATATGGAATTAAGGCATTTAACGGAGCTAAAGGATTCAAAATTTACAGAAATCAGTTCATAGGAAACAATGGAGCTTCAGAGACAGGAAACTATAATCCACATATACTTCAAGCGTACGACGATGGAGCAAAGTATGATAACCTTTGGAACACAAGCACGGAGGGAAACTGCTGGAGCGATAATCCCACGGCGAGCGTGTACACCATTGACGGAGGGGATTCCGAGGACGATCACCCCGGCTGCGGATTCGTGCCAGAGCTGAGTCCCGCAGTGCTGATTTTCGCTCTTATGAGCATGCTCGCAGCGGGAGTTCTGAGAAGGAGAAAACATTAACTCTCTACACTTTTTATATGCAATAGCTCATTACCCCCTTATGATAGGCGTACTTGCCATTCAGGGTGATGTTAGTGAGCATATTAACGCAGCCAAGAGGGCATCAGAGCTTTTTGATTTCAACGAGAAAGTTAAGAGTGTGCGCAGAATTGAGGATATGAAAGATGTCACTCATCTGATAATTCCCGGAGGGGAGAGCACAACCATATCCAGAATTATGCATCGCTCCGGATTGAGCTCTGAGATTTTAAAGATGACAGAGAGAGATGAGCTTGCGGTGATGGGCACATGCGCAGGCTCCATACTCTTAGCAAAAAGAATAGTTGATGATTCTCGTGTAAAAACACTCTCGCTAATGGACATGGAGATTAAGCGCAACGCCTTTGGAAGGCAGCGTGAGAGTTTTGAATCGGATATTCTCATTGAAGGCATTGGAAAGTTTCATGCGGTGTTCATAAGAGCTCCAATAATATCTTCGTGCCATGGCTCATGCGTGCCCCTTTCAAAGATTGACGAGGGCATATTGATGGCTAAACAGGACCGTTTTCTTGCCCTTGTGTTCCATCCAGAGCTCACGGATGATCTGCGAATATATCAGATGTTTTTTAAAATGTGAAGGGGAGACCCCTCCATTTCCACTGCAACTCACTTAACAATGCGAGGTTTTGTGACCTTAGCCTTCACCTTCTTTCCACGCACGGATATGAGCACCTCCGTGCCCACCTTCATGTACTTTCTCTTTATGTACCCAAGACCTATTCCCTTACCTAAAACTGGGGACAATGTGCCACTTGTTAGGTACCCTATTTTAGTCTCACCGTCAAATATCTCGCTTCCGTGCCTCGGAATGCCCCTTCCTTCAACTACAAAGCCCCTGAAAACATCGTATTTCTTCTCTTCCTTCATTTTTAACAGAGCCTCTCTTCCTATAAACTCGTGGTCCCAGTCAATTACCCAAGATATGCCAGCCTCAAGGGGCGTTCTGGGCTCGTGATGTGGCTCAAAATCCTGTCCGCTTAGCAGAAAGCCTTTCTCCAATCTAAGTGAGTCTCTTGATGCCAATCCACATGGTTTAATTCCATATTCCTTTCCAGCCTCAAGAAGGTCGTTCCATATTCTCTCTGCGTATTTATTTGGAAACACTATTTCAAAACCATCCTCTCCTGTGTATCCTGTGCGAGAGACGAAGAGCTTCTCTCCTGATAACTCATTATTCTCAAACTTCAGTCCCTTATAATCCATAACAGCCGCATGGAAGAACTTTATTTTGCTTAAGTCATAGTCCACCAGCTTTTGCAAGGTCTTCTCCGCGTACGGTCCTTGAACTGCTATGCATGTGTAATCTTCAGTCACATTTTTAATTTCAATATCGTAGCCAGCGGATAGCGAGTGAAGCCAATGATAAATTATATCAGCGGTTGCTGCGTTGGGCACAACGAGATATCTGTTCTCGTTTATTCTGGTAACAATCGTATCATCAATCAAAATTCCCCTGTGATTTATAAACGCGCTGTACGAGCACTGGAAATCATCTTTTTTGCTCTGGTCAGTTGGAAGTGCAAAGCTCAAAAACTCCGTGGCGTCCTTTCCTTCAATTATCAAGTCTCCCATGTGAGATACATCAAAAATTCCCACAGCCTTTCTAACGGCCATGTGCTCCTCCGTTATCTTGGAGTACCAGAGGGGCATGTGGTATCCAGCAAATTCGGTCATCTTCGCACCCATTTTTACATGAACATCATGCAATGCTGTATATTTCATTCATATCACCTGTGTGGGATAATGCTTTTGCATAACATAAACATTTTCTCAAATATGAAAGGGCTCCACTGGAAAAACAGGGGTCCCCCATTACACGATGTACGTTATAACGATTCCGAAGATGCTGCAAATCATTAGAAGCAGGTAGATTTTCATGTTCCAGCTCAGTATTTTTAAACCGTCCATGGTTGGTATGGGAAGAAGATTGAAAAACGCTAAAAAGAAGTTAAAATAGGCCACGTACCACAGTTTAATTCCAAAATCATACGACACGAAGGGAAGTGTAGCCAGTAGCGCAGTGCCCAGCACTATGTTTGTTGACGGTCCTGCCGCGGAGATTATACCGCGCTCTCTCTTTGAAGGCATGCCGTAAACCATCACGGCACCAGGAGCTGCGAATAGAAATCCCACAAACGCGCTTGCCAGCGCGATGAACAGGCCCATGTACCATGCCCTGAACGCTGCCGGAAAACCGTAGCGAAATGCCATGTACTTGTGAGCAAGCTCATGCATGAAGAATCCTGTTATAACCGCCAGAGCTGATAGGGGAATCAAATTCAAAAAATTTGTACTATGAGCCATTAAAATGGACATTGAAATTATGAGAATAACGATTGCTGCGCTCATGTCCACAATCTCTTTTCCGTAAAACCTGAATCTGGGCCTGATGTACAGCTGGGTCATAGACGCAAATCCTCCTCATCCTCGTACTCATCTTGAGATTGAATATTATCCTCCTCCTCAGGAGGCATCTGGGGTTCTTCCACTTCCTCCGCATTCTCAGACTCATCTTCCTCCTTCGCCTCCTCTTCAAAGAATTCGCGCACAAACCAGAGAATTCTCTTGGCAGTGCAAATTCCAATCTCCAGATTGAGCATAACGTTTAGCACGGATTTGTCCTTCAAGTCAAGATCCAGAAGCCTCTTAATTAAGCGCTCATCCTCCTCTGTGGGCTCATCCTCAGGCTCGTAGTTTCTGCACAGCTCCACGTACTTTATAATTTTTTTAGCCTTCAGCACATCAAGATTGGTGTTTCCAATGAGCTCTGGAAGCTCAAGATTCTCAATTTTGTGAAGCTTTTTTGCTATTACAAGCGTTGCCTTTTCGTAATTTTTCCTGTCATCCGAGCTCATGGAACTCAGGTCCAAAGAAACATCCTCTTCAATGTATTTGAATACCTTGGGTAGTATGGATAGCGAGATGTTCAGCTTCTTGAACGCATCCTTTTTGGTAATCTTCTTTCCAGTTTTGAATTCATGCTCCAATATCTGCCGCGCGTACGATTCAATCTTTTTGTTTTCCAGTATTCTATCAACATCTTTTAGACCCTCAACAGCTGGTCTGTACTCTGAATCAATGGAAAGGGCCTTTTCATACGCGCGCTTTGCCTCCTCGTATCTTTTCATGTTCATTAGAATTGAGCCTTTCTGAGTCCAGAGATGCTTGTTATCTGGTTCAATTTCTATTGCCAAATCCAAGTATTTTAGAGCATTATCCAAGTCATTTAGCTTCTCGTATATAAATGACAGATTCTCGCATATTTCTCTGTTCTCTGGGTCAAGACTGTGTGCTTTCTCGTAGGATTTTTTTGCATCCTCATATTTTTCCAAAGCCATCTGCACCCGTCCAAGCCCTATCAGCGCTGCTTGATTGCTTGAATCCTGCTTTAGCAATTTCTTGTAAATCTCTTCCGCATCATTGAACCGCTCAATCTTCTCAAGAGAATATCCTAACAGCTCCAGCGCTTTTGAATCGCCGTTCTTTGCAGGCTCTTTGAGCATGGCAATCGCTTCATCGTACTCTCCGGAGTTGACCAGCATTTTTCCTATGAATACTCGTACCTTTGGAGAATCCTCAAGATTGAGAGCACTCTTTGCATATTTGAGAGCGTTCTTAATATCGCCCTTTTCAGAGCTTATTTTTGCTGCGAGCAGATAGTACTTTGCCTGCTTTTGAAGGGCTATGGCCTTTCTTATGCTGCTAAGTGCAAAATCTTCGTTATTCGTGAGATAATTGGATAGTGCAAGTTTGTAGTATATCTCCGGGTCCTCCTCTATTTTAAGGGAGTCTGCGAAGTATTTTTTGGCATTTTCGTAATCTTTCTTCTTCATGTAAAGCTCTCCCAACGCATCGTACACTTCTTTCGTAATCTTTATTGCAAGTGCGCGTGTAAGGTAATCCTCTGCTTCATCATAGCGCTCCAGCTCCATAGCTGCACGGCCCATGTCAACCAAAGTGTTGTAATCTTCAGGCTCCTCTGCCAAAATCTTCTTTCCTAACTCTATTATGTCCGCGTACCTCTTATTATCCATGAAAATCTTCTTGAGTTCGTACATGAAGGGTAGATTGTTCGGGAAAATCTCCAGAGCTCTTTGGTAGGCTGCAACTGCGCTGTCAACCTTTCCCTGCTCCATGTATCCTGTGGCTAAATCTCTATACGCGTTCATGTTTCTGCCATTCATATCAATGATTTTTCTTGAAACATCAACCACGCAGTTCCATTTTTTCTGCGCTTTGCAGCAGTCTTTTTTAAGCTCCAGATACCGCTCGTCTCTCTGGTACTTTATGGCATTTTCAATGTCCTTCTCGCAAGCTTCAAGCTTCTTTGATTTGAACTCAATGTACGCTTTTCTGTAAAAGGCTTCGCTGTTTGAAGGCTCAATGCTGAGCACCTGATTGAAAGTTTTAAGTGCCTCCTCTAAATGTCCCAGCTCTAACAGAATTTCACCTCTCTGCATAAGCGCTTTGGTAAATCGCTCATCAATTTTGAGCGCTTCATCAAAGCATTTGAGAGCTTCCTCATCTTTTCCAAGTTTTCTAAGGCACACGCCCTTTTCGTACCAGATTCTCATGTCTAAGTTATCAATTTCCAGTGCTTTGTTGAAAGCTTCTATTGCCTCTTCGTACATTTCTAACTTCTCCAGTATCCACCCAAAATTGCTCCAGTACTTCTTCACATCGGGTTTAAGAATGGTAGCTCTCTCAAAGGATTTTTTGGCATTTTCAAGGTCGTTGAGTTTGTAGTTGATCATTCCGTTTAGGTTCCAAGCCTCTGCATTTTCGCTGATTTTCAGAGCCTTTTCCATGGCTTTTTTAGCCTCGCCGAATCTATTTAGGTTGTAGTAGGCCTTTGCAAGGTCAAGATAGGTATCAAAATCGTCCTGTATGTTTAATATGCCCATGCACGCAGTTATTATCTCATTTGGCTTGTTCAGGAGTTTTGCAAGGTCTCTCTGTTTTTTCCAGAGCTCCACATTTTTCGGTTCAATCTGCGTTGCCATTTTTATAAAGTGCAGTGCGCTTTCCAGTTTGTTCATCTTTTCGTAGGAAATTGCCGTATCTACCATGGCTTTGGAGTTTTTGGGATCAATCTCCAAAATTTTCTCACAGGTGGATATGACTCTTTCCCACCGCCCCATGGCTTTTAAAATCTCTTTTTGGAGAGTCAATGTGGGGAGGTGATGCGGAGTGGTGCTTAGCACGGTTTCCGTCACTTTTAGCGCGGATTCGTAATCTTTCATATTGAAGTATGCATCCGCAAGATCGTAGTATATGTCCACGTCCCTTTTTCCCACCTCAATCAGCGCTTTGCATGTCTCAATCATCTCTTCATAAGCATTCAATTTTTTGAGAATCTCTCTTTTTAGAAGCAGAATCTTCTCAGATTTTTCAATGTTAAGAGCTTGATTGATGCTGTTCAGAGCCAAAGAATAATTTTCCTGAGCGTACTCAATGGACGCTTTGAGGCTCCATGTCTTTGGATTGTTTGGATTTATTTTTATGCTCTCTTTTATGGCAGAGAGCGCATCATCGTACTCACCCCTTTTCTTATAAATCACTGCGAGATTAATCCATGCGTGCTCATTTTCAGGATCCAAGCTGATAACTCTTCTGAATGATTTTATGGATTCTTCATACTTTTCAAGTTTTTCGTAAGCTGCGCCTAAATACAGATAGGCATCTTTGCATGATGGATTTAATTTAACCACATTTTCAAGAATCTCCGCAGCTCTTTGATAATCTCCTTTTTTATATACCAAAATACCCTCTTTTAGCAAAATTTCATGGTCGTTGGGATTGTATTTGAGGTATCGCTCATAGTATTTCAGTTCCTCTGGATAAAGGTTAATAAGGTTGCGGTATATCTTAAGAGCCTCGCTCACATCGCCCATTCTCTCGTAAATTTCAGCCTTTGTTTCCCACGCACTCTGGCTCTTTCTGTTGATGGATATGGCTTTGTCCACCAAGCTCTGGGCCAGCTCGTAATTCTTTCTTTTTGCTGATGATTTTGCATAGTATATGTATGCGTTTATATTCTTTGGATTTAGATTTATAGCCATCTTTAGACATTGTTCTCCATTTGCAGGATCATCCATCTCATTTAGAGTGTGCCCTAAAGATGCGAGGAGCGCAGAGAAATTCTCCTTTTTATCCTTTATTATTTCTTTATTTTGATTTAACTCTCCAAAGGCTTCCACCAACAATTCATGAGCTTCTGCGGGATTCTTTGTTTTGAGCTTCTCGGATTTTGCATACATCTTTTCAATTTTTTTGAGGAGGCGCACTTCCTTGTTGAAGAGGGAGTCAAGAACCATTCATACTCACCCGATATCAGTATTTAAACCATATAGTTAAAGATTTCTCAGATTTTTGAAATTCATTGAAAAACATTATATACTTCCTTGCCAATTTCAACTTGGTGATGTGCGATGGATGGTATGGAGGGAGAAAATGGTGGAGTGCCTCAGCAGACACCTCAGGGATTTCAGCCGGTTGCTCAGCAAGGCGCACCGCAGTATGCGCCGCAATATGCTGGATATCAGCCGTATCAGCCTAGACCGCAGGGACCACAAATCACGGATATGTTGAAGAACCCCATTTATTTGGGTTTGGGACTGGGAATTTCAATATTTCTAATCTGGTTGGGTGTTCTCCTGACCATCGTGGGTATGTTCAATGCCTCTCAGGGAAACGGTGTGTTTGAAGCAGGACTGATACTTTACACATTGGGAATGAGCGCCCTGAGTTTGATGCTCTTCTTCATAGGTCTTGGAAGAGGTGATTATCCGCAGTGGGTTCGTACGGCTCTCGTTGCAGGTGCAGTGGTTGTGGCAATCTGGGGCATCGGCGGAATGTTCATAATTATGGGCTCAATTATGAAAGCCCCTTACACCGCCACTTATGGCTCATTAATTCTCCCTTAAATTTTCCCCATTTTTTCCGAAAAATTTTTAAGCGTTTCGTAAATTTTAAATACTATGAGTGCATAAATTCAATGGATGGAAGAGGTTGTAGTGGTTTGTAAAAAGGATGATACGGTTGTGGGGCGTGTTTCAAAAGCGAGGATGAATGCACCCATTTTGGATGAAAAGAAGAGAGTTATTGGACGTGTGATTGCGGTGTTTGGGCCTGTTGCACGTCCGTATATAAAAATCAGGATTCAGAGAAAGGGGGGGAGGAAGCTGTATGTTGGAGGTGAAGACAGATGGAGAAAGAGAAGGAGAAGAAAAAGTGGATAGATGAGATAACGAAGTGTCCAGAATGCGGGTCCACGCATCTTGTTAGGGATTATGAGCGGGGCGAGTTAGTTTGTATGGACTGTGGACTTGTGATTGATGAAGCGTACATAGATCAGGGGCCGGAATGGCGTGCTTTTGATTCTGAGCAGAGGGACTCAAGGTCAAGAACCGGTGCGCCCATGACCTACACAATACATGACAAGGGTCTCAGCACGGAGATATCTTGGAAGAACAAGGATTCTTACGGGAAGAGCATACCCACCAGAAGCCGAGCACAGCTTTATCGTCTTAGAAAGTGGCAGAAGAGAATCAAAGTTAGCAATGCGGCAGAGCGAAATCTCACACAGGCTTTGCAGGAGCTTGAACGCATATCTTCAAATTTGGGCTTGCCGCATGATGTTCGCGAAACAGCAGCGCTTATCTACAGAAAGGCTGTTAAGGAGAACATGATACGGGGTAGGAGTATTGAGGGTGTGGTGGCTGCGAGCATTTACGCTGCGTGCAGAATGCTTGACATACCTCGCACATTGGAAGAAATCGCATCGGTGACTCGTGTTGATAAGCGAGAAATAGGCAGAGTTTATAGGATCATGGCAAGAACTTTGAAATTGAACATAATGCCAAGCAAGCCTGAGGATTATATTGACCGTTTCTGTGCAAAGCTTAAACTAAGCGGAGAGGTTAAGAAGAAGGCTTATGAGATTTTGAGAAAGGCGGAGGAAAAGCACATTCTCTCTGGAAGAGGACCCACTGGCGTGGCGGCGGCGGCCATTTACATAGCGTCCATAATGTGCGATGAACGAAGAACTCAGAGGGAAGTGGCTGAAGTTGCCGGTGTGACTGAGGTGACCATTAGGAACAGATACAAGGAGCTGGTTGCAAAGCTCAATCTGCCTGTGGAAGTTTGAAGCGAGATAATGAAAGCTTATGTCTTAGTTGGGAATTCAAAGAGACTTCCGAGAAAGCACTTCATTGAAGTTGCGCCGGGATTGAGGCTCATTGACATGGTTATTCAAAGACTTCATGATATTGGACTGGAAGTTTATGTGTACTCAAAAATTCCTGTGAGATTATCGGTGCCTGTACTCATTGACAAAACTGAGTGGCTCTTACCTTCCATTATCTCTCTTTTCTCTTTTGATTCCGAGTTCTTCCTGTTTGGCGGGGACATGCCCATGGTGCGCAAGGAGGCAGTGGATATCATCGCATCTCACACTCGCGATGGATTATCGGTGGTTCCGCGTTGGAGCAACGGGTATCTGGAGCCGCTGCACGCTTTTTACACCCCCTCTGCACTTCCCTGCCTTCA
>CAYRMJ010000038.1:0-13316 GCA_964425415.1 uncultured Thermoplasmata archaeon
TTCAATGTTCTGAACATCTCTCTGAACGCCGGGGAATCTCCAACACTGTTTTTAGTTATGATAAACTTCACTATTTTCTTACCATCTGTGATTATATGCAGTTTAATCCATTTCTTTCTTCTCCTCAATCTGTGCCGATACTCAACAAAATCACCGCTTTCTCTTAATTCCTATCGCCAGCACAATCACAAGTAGAACCACCAATGGTATGGTCAGCGGCGGGAATTCAGGAACGGGTGCAGAGTGCACAGATACTGTGTTATCGCTGTGAGGGCCCACATAACTTTCCACGTAAACCACCGTGTAATCTTTGAACTTGTGCTGGTAAACTTTCTCGTATGAACCGTAGGAATTAGAGTAAGCCACATAGTTGCTTCCATCATTGCTAAGTTTGAATTTGAGGCGTATGTACGGGAAAGAGTATATCGCTCCGTTGTGAATTGTTGCACTTTCACTGGTTTCGGTTCCGTCGTTGCTACCTTCATAGCTAACTGTGGTGAGTGGATTGCCATTGCTGTCTGTGAGATTCTCGTATTTGTAAACTTTATAAGATATGCTGTCACCCTGCACATGGATAAGGACAAAGTGATAGCTTCCCTCAATGGCCGGCACGAGCCACTCATAGTTGTTGTGCGCTCCCGCGCCACCAGTTAGCAAAGTGAATACGCTGTACTTTCCTTCTGGATGCATGGATGTCGTCACATTCAGAGTGCCGTTCACCGTGTCTAAATTGGTGTAATAGTAAGTGTAGTTGTGAATATGTGCCACAACCAAATAATCCACATGGTACTTCTCAAATATGTTCATCACTTGAAGTCTGTTGGTGTAATTTATGAACTCATCATTCAAATTCTCCTTTCTGGATGGTGGGACTTTGAGTGGCATGTGCATCACAACTATTCTGTGAGTTTTGCTCTGAGCAGAGGCAAGGTCATTTTTAAGCCACTGGAGTTGGTCACCATATATGTAGCCGCCGTAGTGAGCAGTGGGCTTATCAGATCCGGGGTCAGTTGCGTACCACCACGGGGTCTCACCACTTCCAAATGTCCATTGTCCATGATGCCAGAAACCGTCCTGATAATCGTCAGGGAATACAAAATGGGTGTTTGAGAAATCAAAAGAGTAGTATAGATTGCCCAAATACTCTTCGTAAATGTGCTCGCCCTCATGCTGCGGCTGGTCGTAATGTCTTGAAACATCATGGTTTCCTATGGATGTGAAGAAAAATGAATCATGAGTGCCAGTGAGCATATAGAGGCGATTGTATTCCATTTCATAAACATAATCCAGTGCATCCAGAGATAGCCCTTTCCATTCTGTAACGAGAGAGCCGCCGAACCCTGCAACCAAGTCTCCATCGTCCCAGCCAATAGGAGTTCTGATTACATCAGTGTAATAATGAGTGAACAGCGTGTACTCAGGCCCTTGCTCGTAGGGATGATCATATATTCCACAGCCCGGCCGATTGTCGCCCATGGCAAAAATCCAAAAGTCGTTCTTTGGTTCATACCACGGATGAAGATATATGCTCTTTGTTTCAGAGGAATTTAGATGCAATATAACCGTTAAAGAGTACTCTCCGCGAGTTGTGGAATTTTCAAAGTTTGTTATCATATAATCAGGATCAATGTTCAAAAAGTGGACCCTCACATAGCCTGCGGTGGAAGTGGGATTGTAGAGTGTAACATGCACATGGTATCCCATCATTCTTATGTTTATATTTGCCCAATCTTTGCTTAGCAGATAAGCTTTCTCCGTATGCACCTCAACATACTGTGCGTTTACCACACCTCCAGAATTGCCATTTATTGAAAGATAATACTCTCCATATCCGCTGACTGATTTTACAACAATTCTATACTGGCCAGATGGAAGATTCTTAGATATGCTCTCTGCTGCGCCCATACCACCTCCGTTTGATGACGCAATCATATTACCCGCTGAATTGTAAAGATAAAGCGCGTAATCTGCGGAGGGATTTGGTTCCATGTAGATATTAACATCTCCATTGGCATTGAATATGTAAGTATCTTCAGAATTGCCGTATTCTGGGTCCAGTCTTCCAAAGCCAGAGTAGGGCAGATTTACATTGGAAGAAGTTCCAGTGGTGCTTGTGATGTCAAACTGTATTTCTCCCCAGTCGTAGGGCCGATTCCCAGATGCGCTGGTGCCTGTGACATCACCCGCCCACGAATGGGTGTTTATGTTGTAAATTAGATCAAGACTGAAACCATCACCCGGATCTATGTCAATGAGATCATCTCTGCCATACAATCCAGAGTCCTTATCCCAAGCAGATATCTCTATCCAAACTACGGGATCACGTGTTTTTAAAGTTGTAGTTGCAGTCCAATCAGGGCTGAAATCATCTTCCCCATCCCATACTTTGCTCTTAATTTCCTTTTGATTGATGAACACTACAAAGTACGGATCAGGTTTTCCTATTGTGTCTAAATTAGGATCGCATTTGAAATGAGATATGTGCACAGATATCGTGACTGTCCTTTCTGTGATTCCTTTGGTTATGTTTGCATGATGATTTGTAGCACTACTTATCAAGGCTGCACCCATTGAGAATACCAACACCGCTATAACCACTCCCACCACAAGCTTCATATTGATAATATATGTCAGGATTATACTTAAATTTTTTCAAAAAATTACCGCTTTGCATAGCATGATGATAAGCTTTCTAATCTTTTAACATAAAAAAATAATGTGTGAACATATAAAAAAATTGCGGAGTTCAGTATCTTCTGTTTCCGTACCTTTTGTTTCCATATCCGCCGTATCTCTTTCTTTCATAAGTTCTCTCATGCTCTTCAGCGCTCATATCCAAATCTTCATTTACCTCCGCAATATCCTCTTCGCTCTCCTTTATGGAACCATATTTGCCCACATTCAAACGCATATGGCCCCTGACAAGGGATATGTAGCCATTATCCACCAAAATGGTGCTACCCTCTTCCACCATATCCGCCTGCTCTTCCCACAGAGACATGGTAACCACGCCTGTTTCGTCACCAATAACCGCCTCGGTAACGTGCTTTATCTCGCCATAGCGGGTGGTTATCTCCCTTGGCTCGCTCTTGTGCACAACCTTTGCCAAAACATTCACTCTCTTTGTCTCAGGCTTCAAATCCTTTATTTTGGTAATTTCTCCTTCCATTTTCCTCATCTCTTTTGGTTTTTGGGCAAAAATTCGCACTATGGCAAATCCCTGCCCCGCATCCCGCAATTCTTACGCACTATAAAAACCTTTGCAGAAAAGTTATGGAATTACATCCATCTCCTGCTTGGCAAAGCCCGCATGTAATATTTAGCTCCGTTGTACTCTACAACCTTTATTTTGCCTGTTTCAACTAAATGAGTGAGCATTTTTTCATCAGCGTTATCTTTCCTGAGAAGTTCCAAAACAGCGTCTTCGCGCATTGGATGCACTGCCGTTATGCTCAATATATCCTCTACAAAGTTGCCCGTGGCGGAGAATTCAGAACCTTCATAACCTGTCAAAAATTCGGTCTTTACATACTGAGAAAATAAGAGATGTGCCAACGTTAGGGTTTTCTCATCCGCAAGCTTAACCCAACGCTCTGCCGGTGGGCGAATAGGTGTGGCTATGTATGCAACATCTGGATTTAGCTCTTTTAAGAACTCAGCAATTTTTTCAATCTCTGAGCCGTAATCTAATCCTCCGATGAGCATAGTTTCTGTGACCAATTTTCCTTGATACGCATCACGAAATTCAAGCATGCTCTGAAGTATGCTTTGAAGATCTAGTGATTTGTGTGGTCTATTAACAGTCTTCCAAACTCGTTCGCTCACTGCATCAAGCTTTAAGGATACGAAATCAAACTCTGAAAGCTCATGTCTGACATCTTCACGAGGGAGCAAAGAGGAATTAGTAATGATTGCTATCTGCTCATTAAGATTTTTTAGCATCTCCGCGAGCTTGCCTAAATTTATGTCAAGAGTGGGCTCTCCGTCAGGAACTATGGTTATGTAATCTACATCTTTCGTTAATCTTCTTTCCACTTCACTGTAAATCTGCTTTGGATCGTAAAACTTTCTTCTTTCCACTTCCATACGAAGAGTGCTTCCGATCTGGCAGTACACGCACGCATAGGTGCATATTTTGTCAGGTATGTTGTTCACACCTAAACTTCTTCCAAGTCTGCGCGATGGCACAGGACCAAACGCAAATCCCATAAATTCTAAATGCTTACCATGTATATCTATTTTGGCAATTTTCAGTGAAGTAAATTCCAACACTTCACCCTCATATCGGAAAAATTTAAATCTTAAGCAGAGATTAACCCCTTGCATCGGGCCGGTAGATCAGCTGGAAGATCGCCACCTTGGCATGGTGGAGGTCCCGGGTTCAAATCCCGGCCGGTCCACTAAGCATAAAAATTATAAATATTTTTACTGTTCTTCATCTTTTTCTTGCTGTTCTTCGTTGGTTGCTATTAAAAACACGCCGCCGTACTCATGAACTATGTAATCCAAAGTACTCATTATATCTCTTTTTGCATCCTCACTGATCCATTCTGGAGTTAGGTTTATCATTATAACTGGCTTATAAACTTGCTCAAGAAGTGAAGTAATAATGAAAGTAATCATTTCTCTGTGCTCAGGCAGCTCTGGATTCAATCTGTCCTTTCCAAGCTCCTGCGTTATCTGAAATACCGTGGTGGCAGATAAATTGTATTTTCCTTTGAAATCTTCCGGATTCTCTGGCACAAAGGCAATTCCCGTGTTTCCTGATTTAACAAGTCTCACAAACTTTTCGTATGTGGCTTCCACAGGCATTTTGTATATTTCGATATCTGGCAATTCTTCACTTTCCTCAACAGTTTCTGAGGATGGAGCCACCAGAAACATTCTGTACTTGAATATGGTGTACATAACAAACATTCCAAATATTGAGAAAGCAAGCGCGTTTAGAGGATACATCTCAATGTTTAGCATGATTGGTACAAAAGAGGTTATAACAATTAGTATAAATATAATAATAAATCCAATTAAAGTTATAAAAATTTGATTTTTAATTATATTCATTTTCACACCTTTTAGTTTTAAAACTAAAACAGTTATTAAAATGATAGCTGAAATGAAATTCCAGAGTGCAAAAATCTTATGTACAGCTCCAGATTCCAGACCCCAGATATATATGTTATACGCCTTATAGGGATTTACCGTCAAAATGACTATATTTCCCAAGAATGAATTGAAAGGTATCAATGCTATGCCAAGCAGAGAGAAGGTATAAACCGCATACAGTACGCCTTTTCTAAGAGCATTTCCCATCTTAAGGCGGTAGGGATAGTCCAAAGCAAAATGGATCAATCCCGCAGGAGTGAGGAACACACCCACGCACAAAGTTAGCGCACCTAAATACGCCAACTCAAAGTCATGAGGTGGTGGACCGGCGATACGCTCAATCATCTCTCCAAAGCTCCATATAAACACACCTAAAAACATAACGAATGCCGCAAGATTTCCCGGTTTGTTTATGTTTGCCCTCAAAACAAGGTACACTAACACTGCGCTTATACTCGTAGCCGCTAATGAAATCCAGAATGCAAACGTGAACCACATAGCAATCTCCCGCTTTGGCTTATAGACTATCCATTAATAAATTTTCCGTTTTTAATGATTCATAGCTGAGAGTAATATGGAGATGTTAGCACCTTCTTGTTTAGCTCATCTTCACTCATATTGCATACCTCATCAAGGATTCTTTCAATGCGCGCTTTGATTTCATCAGGAAGGTGTATTTCAACGTCCCCCTTCAATTTCACATAGTTACCGTTCTCGCTCTGCACCTTTTCCACGCCTATTTTCTCTATCATTGCTGGAAGCTTCGTGCTGTAGAATCCGTACTGCATCTTCTGGTAATCAAAATCTGTCAGCTTATTTCCTCTCTCTTTTATGTACTCCATGTCCAGAAGCGCTGCAATGCGAGATATGTAAAAGGGATGCAAACCCTCACAAACTTTCAGAAGGTACTTTATTATGTCCTCTTCGTACATCACAGCCACCCCCTTATCTGTTCGGCGATTTCAATTATAGCTCTGCTCGCTTTGCTATCTGGTGAGAATTCAACCAGAGGCTTCATGGCGCTCAGGGCCTTGGGCACTTCCGGGTCGTATGGAATGCGCCCGATGATTTCCACATTGTTTTCTCTTGCAAAATCCTCAATGCCCTTGAATCCGGGGTTCATTCCATCTTTGTTCACTATTATCTTCGTCTCAATTCCAAAATGCTTTGCGAGGTCGTACATTCTCTTCATATCGCTCACGCTGGACGGTGTGGGCTCTGCCACTATTAGAACCATATTCGCACCGCTCACCGAGGATATGACCTGACATCCGATTCCCGCAGCGGCATCCACTATTATGTGCTCCACCTTTCCCTCCTTTTTCCACTCTCTCGCAATTCTCTTCTCCTCCGTGACGAGTTTTCCGCTGTTAGGCTTGCCCACATCCAGCTCCGCAGATACCAGTGGACCGAATTTGGTGGTTGCGGTTCTAAGCCATCCAGAGATGGTATCTTTTATCTCTATAGCCCCATCCACCGGGCACACCATCTTGCACGCGGCACAGCCCTCGCACAGATAAGATTTTATGTGGTGCTTTCCATCCTTCTCGTATATTGCCTCGTAAATGCACACGTTGCGGCACAATCCGCAGTTTATGCACGAATCATGAATAACGGCGGTCTTTGCGGCTGAGAATTCCTCCTCCGTATCCCATTTATCAACGTTGAATATTATGTGAAGATTGGGCGCTTCAGCATCCGCATCCACAGCTGCAATTTTGAAATCTCTGCTGAGAAGCGAGATGAGCGAGCCGGTGAAGGTGCTCTTTCCGACACCACCCTTTCCGCTGGCGATGACTATCTCCAATCACATCACCTCCTCTATTCTTCTCACTATGTTGTTGAATATCCTCGTTACCTCTCCCTCTGGATACATCTCCACCGCAGGCACGCCTGATACGTAGCTCTTCAGAATTTCATCGTTCATGGGTATCTCGGCGATTATCTCTGCCCCGTACTTTTCGGCAATTTTTCTGTGATTATCCACGCTTCCCAGATCGCTGCGATTCACCACCACCCATGCTTTAAGGTTCAACTTCACGAGGAGCTTGAGAATCATCTCCAGGTCATGCTCTCCCAGAGGCGTGGGCTCGGAAACTGCAATAACCACATTTGAATCCTCTATCGCAGCAGCCACATGGTTTCCGGTGCCGGGCATGGTGTCAAACAGATGAATATCCGCCGGAATGCTCATGGCTCTTCTCCTTGCGGAAATCACAGTGGGATAGGAGCGCTCTTCTCCCTCTGCCAGAAGGCCTGTGACCAGCTTCAGATTCTCCTTTATCTCTGTGAGGTATGTATGACCCACCAGACGGTAATCGTCCAGAATTGCGCCCTTTTCAGGGCACACCAGCTGACATGTGCGGCATCCTGAGCAGAGAGTGGGCATCAGAAATGGATAGCCCTCTTTGAACTTGACCAGTGCGCTCTCGCTGCAGTTCTCCACGCAGAGCCCACAGGCAGTGCACTTTTTATAATCAAATTTGGGCTTGAAGAGGTTTACCTCTTCCTCTTTATCCAGCTTCGTGGAGAGCAGGATATAATCGTCTGGACACTCCACATCTGCATCCACCAAAACCACTTTGTACTTTTTGGATAGTGCCCATGCAAGATTGGTCGCCACTGTGCTCTTTCCAGTGCCACCCTTTCCGCCTGTGACGGTGATTTTCATAGGGGCACCCCCTTTACCAGCCTCTGCCCATTCCGCGACCCATGCCTCTTCCACGGCCCATCCCTCTGCCTCCTCTGCCGCCACCCATTCCGCCGTGGGGCACGATTTCTGATAGCTCACCTTTCATATATGCCCTTATGGCATCCTCAATTCTCATTCCCGGTGCGGCGAGCATGCGCACTCCCGCCATCCTGAAAACCTCACCGGAGTTTGGACCAATGGAGCTGGATATTATTACCTTGCATCCCTCGTTGACCACGAGCTGCGCAGCCTGAATGCCTGCGCCTCCAGATGCCTGCGCCCCGGGATTCGGAATCAAGTAAACATTTTTTATTTTTTCATCTTCAATTTCAACCACCGTGAACGCAGGGCACCTGCCAAATACCGAGCTGACCATGTCGTTCAGACCGCCGTTGGTTTCCGATGCAACACAGACCTTCATTTCGTCTCACCGAAAAGGACATAACTGTCCGCAATAAAAATGTTTTTGGACACATGTGTATATTCACTCGTCGTCGCTCTGAGCCAGAGTGCGCAATCTTCCGATTCCATCTATTTCCTTTATCGTCTTTGCCACCGCCTCAGGCACGAGATGCTCCCACGGCTCGCCCTTGATTATTCTCCTGCGTACCTCCTTGCCTGAGTATTTGGAGCGGTCATAGAATGGGGGAGTTTCAATCTTGTAGCCCTTCTCGTAGAACAATCTCTTGGTCAGGGGATTGTTTGCGAACACCACGTCAAAGGGCGGAGCGATGCTCTCCACATGGGCAACCCATATTGAATTCCTGTGCAGGTCCTCAATTGGAACTAAATAGTAATTGTGTATGCCTGCATCCTCCAGAGTTCTTGAAATCATGAGATGTCTCTCACCAGCGGTGAACGGATCGGATATGGTGTGAGAGTACTGCGCACTTCCAATTCCTATTATCACGGCGTCGTATCTGGATATTATGTATCTCACCACTTCCATGTGCCCATTGTGAAACGGCTGAAACCTGCCGATTAGAAGAGCTCTCATAAATGCGGGCATGTTGGTTTGTTGAATAAAGGTTTCTATCATACTCAAAGTTATATTTTATATAAATAAAAATTAAAAATGGAAGTTTTGTTATCTCTTTCTCGTGAAAATCACTGCTGCGAGGAGAATACCTGCAACCACATACATGGTAGAGAACTCTGGAACACTGCCAGAAGGCGTTGCCTGCACTTCGTTGCTCTTCTCACTCTCGCCCACAGAATTTACAGCAGTTATGTAGTAGGTGTATGTTTGCCCCGGAGTTACATTGGTGTCGTTGTACCACTGTTGTGATGCTGGTACCGTCGCTATCAACTTTCCGTTACGATAAATGTGGAAGTAGGTTACATTGTACAATCCATCCAATTTTGGCATCTTCCAGCTTACATTTACATATCCATTTCCGCTTTCTACGCTTATGTTCAATGGTGCACTCGGAGTAGTCGCTATAATTGCATACCCCAATGACTTTATCGGCTCACTGCTGTTTCCTCCTGATTGATACAGGTACCATACTCTCAATGTATGTTCGTGCATTACAATTCCAAAGTCCGTGATGTTGCTCGCGGATATGTTTCTGAGCACTTTTATCTCGTTTTTCAATTCTCCAATTTTCAAGCCCTCCGAGTTCACGTATCCTATCATTTTTGTTCCATTTATGGAAAATATTCTCACCTGTGAGCAATCTGCAGGCAACCGGTATTCGCTCTCATTTTTCATACTTGTTCCCTTCACCTTGTACTCCTTCAACACAGAGTATGTGCTTCCGTTGAGCAGTTCATAATGCACATACACATTCTTTCCTTCAATGGCTATGCTCTCAATTGAATAATTCTCATATGTCGGAACTTTAAAAATATTCTCTCCGCTTATGTTCACCATATAATACTGTCCATCAATTGTTCGCAATGCTGCCACTCCATCGCCAATGGCAATAAAATTACTCGCATTGTGCGCATTTTCCATCCATTTAACTTCTCCGCTGCTCAGGTCAATTACCTCTATGCTTGAGTCAATTCCCAGCAGATTGTCGGCTGTCAGTACAACCACATCATTTCCATAAAAACGATAGTCAATGTACACATCATTTTTTCCTATTGTATGCACATCACTCCACCTGTTTGTGGCGGGATTGTATATGCCCATCTTCAGCACCGTGGCATTTATGTCTTCAGGAGAGCTTATGTTGTCCAACACGCTGTATGGAATGGTGTTCCACATCACCAACACACTTCCGTTGCTTAACTCTCTGGATACTGGATTGAATGCGATCTCATTACTTTCAGGAGGTGCCGCTATAAACTTCCAGCTGTTTGCAGTTCTGTTGTATAACATGGCTCTCAATTCCAGACCATGTGCATTGGTGCGGGATACATTGTCGTATGTGTAAAACAGCACATCATTCTCTCCGCTCGCACTTTCGCTCACTTCTGTTTTTGGATAGATGTTTTGTATGACATCTCCTTTATTATGTGCTGTGTTCCACACCAGCGTGTTGTAATCGGTGGTGTTGTAGTACCTAACGCTCATGTTCCAGCCATCGCCTCTGAGTTCCATTGCTCTGTTCGTGTTGTTCCACGAGTACAGCGTTCCACTTGCATTCCATAATGTTTTCTCGTACCACAGCACATTCAACTTTACGAATGCTTTTCCTAGTATCTTAAGACTGCTTAAGTATGGCTTTAGAGTTTCATTAAGAGCGCCCTTCATGTCCAGTTCCATAGTCCCTCCACCGGTTATTGAGGCTGCACCTACGCCCCCGGTTATTGTGAGAGTAAATGGTACCTCAATATCTCCATCTATGCTGGTTAATTTAATTCCAACGCCCTTTATGAGTTCCTGTGACTCATTATGCGTTGCCTCAAATAGCAAACTAAGTGCAAAGCTCGGAGACACTTCTATGCTTGCTGTTAAACCTATTGTAATTCTATGCCCTCCAAAATGAAAACTGTATCCTGCGAGTGGATAGTCTGCAGAAAAGTCTCCATCAACTTTCACCGTTATCTCTGCCGTTTTCCACACTATCGTATTATTTTCAATTTTAAAATTGCCATCTGCAGATATGCTCAAAGATGCGGAGGCTTCACCCACACCCACTGACAGGTCAATGTCCGGAAAGTCAAATTCTCCGCTCAACTCTATGTCTCCTGATGAGATAAATGTAAATGAAAATGAATACGGGACATCCAGTCCAAAAGAACCGTTTATAAACTTTATTGATTTCAAATATTTCACAAATTCTATTGCTGAATTATCAGGTGGAGGATATTCTATAATTATACTCCATTCGTTGTCCCACGCTCCTGATGTTGTGTCGTTGATTACTGAGTGGCACATATTCAGCATATCAGACATCCACCATGGCTCTCGCAGCATCTGAATGCTCATATTCTTTGATAATACACTTCCGTTGGAAAACTGAGCGTAGAAGGTTATTTGATTCACAAAGCCCACATAGCCCATGTTTACAGTGAGATTCCACCATATACCCGTGTGATTGCTCACGCTGTAATTATGAGCGCCCATGATTGCCCATACCTTCTCAGGCTCTTCGCCATTCCACGAGATGTACGCTCCGAATGTGTTCTCAAAGCTCACATTGGTTAGGAAATATCCCGCGTACTGAGATTTGATTATGAACGCATTGAAACGTGGTGCATTTTTTAGGGGATAGTAATCCTTCGCTCCGCCGTCTATTTTATATGACCAATCTACTATACCATCGTGATTTTTATCGTTTGTGTTATTATTCTCCGCCCAGTCAAGCCAGTAGTTTCCGTAGCCGGATGTGGAATTCCACCAATTATTTCCATCATTGTATGCTTGAATGTGTGAAGAAGCATAAGTGCTCCCGGAGCCGTGGTTGTGGGCGAAAATATTGGCGTAGATATAATTGTTATCTCCGAAATAAATGTAAATCCCATAGCTTGTGTTATTTTCAATTTGGTTTGTTGTTAGGTAGTTGCTGCTGGAATACAACAGGTAGATGCCATACTCGGAATTGTTGTAAATGGTGTTGCTGGTGAGCGTGTTGCTACTGGAACCCAACAGGTAGATGCCAGCCCCGGAATTGTTGTATATTGTGTTGTTGGCGAGCGTGTTGCTGCTGGAATCCCGCAGGTAGATGCCATACTCGGAATTGTTGTAAATGGTGTTGTCGGTGATGGTTATGTGCGAGGAATAGCCAACATCTATGGCCACTGATGTGTTGCTTATCTTAAGATTTTCCACATTGAGACAGGAGACATTGCCCAAAATCACCTGCCCGGCATCCAGCGGCACGGATACATTGTGCATGTTCGCATTCTTGTAGTAATACACAGGCTTGCCATTCACCGTGTTGTTCGTCGGTATCTCCTGCGTGGTGAATGTGTTCTTATTTCCATCCAGAACTATCCCGTTGTTATCCAGTCTGTTTCTATACATTTTGTTGCGGCTGGAATCCCTCAGGTAGATGCCATTCCCGGAATTGTTGTAAATTGTATTGTTGGCGAGCGTGTTACTGTTAGAATATTCCATAGATATGCCATCATAAGAATTGTTATACCATATGTTGTTGTTGAGCATATTGGTGCTTGAAGATTCCAAGTGAATACCATCTCCATTGCTATAGCAGTTGTTGTTACTAAATGTATTGTTGGTAGAAGAATCTAATATAATGCCATTCATATTATTGTAACATGTGTTATTGCTTACCACATTGTTGCTGGAAGAACCTAATATAATGCCATCCATGGAATTGTTGTAAATTGTGTTGCTGGCGAGCGTGTTGTTGCTGGAATACTCTAGGTCGATGCCATGCCCGGAATTGTTGTAAATGGTGTTGTTCTCAATTGTTCCATTCTTCACCTTGTAAAGAAAGATTCCATACCCATCATAATATGGCCATGAGTTATCCGAAGCGTTGTGCAGTTGGCAATCTTTCACCACGAAGTACTTGGTCGTGTTCCCGATGTAAATTGCATCTCCCGCGCCGTGTGCGTCAATGTCCCAACCAGCGATTATGTATGGGTGATTCTTAGTGCCATTTCCTGAAATCACTCCATGCGCCGCATTGAAATCCCCATCAACGTTTATTCTTATCGGCGCGTGTGTCGTGTAAGTTCTTCCTCCAACAATCACCTTCTGCCCGTAGTGTGCCTTCTTATCCATGGGAATCGCGGATGCCACCGCACCAAGCACGCTCAGGCTCAGAAGCGCCACAACGAGCATCGCAGACCATTTTTTAAACTCTTTTTCCATTTTTGTCACCCCATGTATAGAGACGATATACATCAAAAGGATATATATTTTAAGAAAACACATGTTCAGTGTGGAGTACGGAAATTATTTCGCATAAGGATTAAGAACGAGATAGAACTAAGGAAAGTGGTAAAATTAAGCGACAGGAAGATACGATGGATAGTGAGACATTGTCACATAAAGAAGGATGTGAGCACGAAGGAAGCAGCGCAGATATATGGAGCAAGTGCGAGAAGGATACAGCAGATAGTAAAAGAGTATAAAGAAAGAGGAGAGATGCCTGTG
>CAYRMJ010000039.1:0-2770 GCA_964425415.1 uncultured Thermoplasmata archaeon
TTGCATGTCCGCTATACGTGAATATCTCCGTGGCCTTTCCTACCGTTATCTCATCATCATAGTTCGTGAACGGATAGCTCAAGCTCAACTTGCTCAACGTTCCGCTTATTGGATCTCCACTTATTCCATTTACCGAACTGTACTGCACATCGTTTTTAACTCCGCTTACTCCCAGATAATCGTTCACCAATGTGTTGCTAACCGTTCCATCATTTCCTCCGCTCAGGTCCCACAGCAGATCCTGTGAACTCAGATACAATTTGCCACCGTGGTTGAGATACTCAATCAGAACATTCTGCTCCTCTGAAGTTAGTGTGTCTTTCCACGCTGCTCCTATGTTCCATATTACCACCTGATAGCCCTCCAGAGTGCTCGCGCTCGGCGTGCCCTTCGTGCTCGTGTCCCACACATCGTATCCATACCCATCATCGTTCAGTGCCTTCTCAAAGTACTGCTCGTAGTTCTTTCCACCGTCATCGTCCACCAACAGTATCTTGTTCGTGGGTGTGCTGGCATGCGGAGTCGCAGATACTTCGTTGCTTTTAACAGTGTTCCCTGCAGAATCCACCGCACTAACATAATAATAATATTTCACCCCGTTGGTCACGGAACGGTCCGTGTAAGTTGAACCAGAAACATCCACTAGATAACTCTCTCCTCCCGAGGTTGTGCCCCTATATAATTTGAACCCTTTCAAATCAGAGCCATGGGAAATTGGGTAATAGTACATTCTCTTTCCTCCGCCGCTCCAAGAGGGAGGTGTCCCCTGCCAGTAAAATATCTTTCCATCCGCGTATGCGATTCTATTGCCCACGAAATCTCCCACTGGATAGGGCATTGATGGCAGATGAGTCCATGTGTTCGTTGATATGTGGTACGCAGAGAAATTATAGCCGGGAGTTTCATTGCACCCGTTTCCGTCCAAGGCGAATATCTCATCGGAGAGCGAGGAATCATAGTATCCTAACCATAGGAGCGACCCTCCATCACCCACTCCGTCTTTGGTGGGTATGTCATGCATGCTGGTCCATGTGTTCGTCTCAATGTCGTACCTTGCAAAGTGCCTTAGCGGAGAGTTCTCGTAAAACTCGCCTTCCAATCCATATATGTATCTACCTCCTGTCCACGCAAGCGAGGCTCCATCATCGGTGCCGGGCCAGTCTGGGAATGAGAGATTCTCCCACGTGTTTGTGTCAGGGTTGTAGCGGGCGAATGAGCTGTAAGTTCCAGGGTCGTAAGAACCCAAATAATGAGCCCTGCCCAAAAACGCGTATAGCATGTGGTCGTAACCTGAATAAACTATCGCATCTCCCGGACCTTCAATGTGTGGCGCATCGGCAAGCCTCGTCCATGTGTTGGTGGCTATATCGTACTTGAAGAAATAAACTCTGTCATCGTTGCTGCGATAAGAGCCGCCGGTGAGAACATAGAAATGACCGTTGTAATCATAGGCCATGGCAACGCCATTTTCAAAAGGCACATTGGGCAAGGAGGCACTTAAATCAGTCCAGCTTCCAGATTCCGGATCATAACGGTAAAAATAAGCCTGAGAGTGCTCATCCTTCTGGCGGAGTATGTATATGTAATGAGAATCACCTGCCACACATTCCCCGTATCCACCGTCAAACGGTGCGTTGGCGGCGAATTTCCAAGAGGAGTTCAAGCTTGCATTTCCAGCGCTCCAGCTGAGCTTGACATAACCATCACCTGCCGTTGCACTCAGAGCGATACTTTCGCTCGTGTGCGCGTTTCCCGTCCCTGCGGCCCAGCGCACCATGTTCACCGCGAGTGTTGAGTCATCGTACTTGTTCCACTCATTGTAAAGATGGTCCCCGTGATTTGAAGAATCCGCCGTTCCGTCATCAAAGGTGGATGAATCCCCATGCACGATTACTCGCCCGTTACCATAAGTGGAATATGCAAGAACTCCGTAATTTGACCCCCCGATATTCTGATACGCTGCAATTTTTGCGTTTCCACTAACCTGTATGGTGGTGCCCGCCCACATGCCAAACGCACTCACACCATCTGTGAGAACTGGAACATTCACTATGTTTGTTATCTTGTGCGATGACGAACCAGCCTCTTTAGTAGTAAGGGTTATGCCGAAGGAACTCTCAAAGTTATCGTTCCAGATATCCCATGATGTGTGTCCGTTGTGATTTCTATCAGAGCCGTGATGGTCCGCTATGTATATCAATCCACCACCATTGTGCACGAAGTTAAGTATCGCGTCCCTCTCCTCCGATGAGAAAGAATCCTGAGGTTCTGGAATTATCAGAACTTTATATCCTTGAAGCTCCGAGGCAGTGATTGTCCCGTGCCCAGAGCCAAGAGAATCCACGATGAACCCTGCGCTGCGAAGTGCATTGGCCCATGATGAATACGCCCCATCAATGCGCCAGTCCGCATTTCCCGCATCCTCGTCCTTTGTGAAATCAAACAGCACCTTTATGCTCCCCGTGGCCGACATGTTGGGAGATTCAATGGCGCGCACCCCAACGTAAAAACTCGTGGACACAACAATAAGGCCAAGGAGCATTATCAGGCCCTTGCCACCTACCCATTGCAGCAATTTGAACACCTTCAAAGAGGAGATGTTATCATGATATAAAAATATTTGTTCATTCATCAGAGTTAATGCCTTAATTGAAATCCCCCGCATTCTTAAAAATAATTGTAACTATTTACGAGTGAAACAAATTTAATGTTCACCTGCTTCCAGCTTCTGCATTCTCTCAGTACACTTCTGCTGCATGGTTCCATTCCC
>CAYRMJ010000039.1:2870-12305 GCA_964425415.1 uncultured Thermoplasmata archaeon
CTGCTTCCAGCTTCTGCATTCTCTCAGTACACTTCTGCTGCATGGTTCCATTCCCAACTTCCGAATATATCAAAATTGCATCGCGAAGTAAGAGCTTTGCCTTATCCTTCGGAAGCAATAGTGAATAGTTGTAAAAAGCATCCGCCACATCATGCGCATGTGGTAAGCTCATGGTCTTTATCTCATTGGCTCTTTTGCTAATCTCTTCATAATCAGCACCTTCCAACATCATCAATACAAGATCAATCAAAGGAACCAATCTGTTGTCTCCAGCTCGTCTTGCGAAAGGTAATGATGTTTTTAGCCATTTAATAGCGTTCTCAACAGAACCTTCCTGAGCATAGTACTCTGCAAGATTCTCGGATGCGTATGCAGCCATAAAGTTATCTCCGTACTTTGTAGCTTTGCTAAAACAGTTCTTAAAATAATTCAAAGATTGTTCATAATTTCCCTCTCTCTTATAAAGATCACCCATATTATGCATAGCTGCAAGATAAAAGTGACTATCTTCAGGTAATATGCTCAGTATTCTTTCCAGCAATTTTTTAGCCTTATCTAACTCGCCCGTTACCATGTACATACTTGCTATGTGAAACATAACCTCTCCTTTAAATTCTGTATCGTCCATTTCTTCAATTAAAGACAAGGATTCTGTTAGATACTTCATAGAGTCTCTGTGTTCACCCATATAGTGAGTTACTTTTGCTTTTTCATACAGCAACAGAGCGATAATCCCTCTATCAAGCGTGTTTTCAATCTCAGAATTGAGAAAATCTAAAGCTTCTTTGAACTTCTTTTCGGATATTAGGTAATTCACGTGTTCTTCTATTTCCCCCACAGCGCTCATGGAATACATTATGCACAACGGTGCATTTAAACATTTCTAAAATATGAGGTACATCAGTTCTGAAGCTCAATAATATAATATTCTCCGCCGATCTCTGGACTTGCTAATTGTCCGCGCTCCATAAAGGTATAAATAGAGAAATTCCATGCAAATGGTATGTATCTTAAAATTGAAGAGGTACTCAGAGACGAAATGGAAGAAAAAAGAGTTAAACTGAGAGGTTGGATATACAGAAAAAGAAGAACAGGAAAGTTGATATTTTTGGTACTCAGAGATTCTTCAAACATTGTTCAGTGCATAGTAGAAAAGAAGGTTGTTGGTGCTGAGAAATTCAAATTACTTGATAAGGTAGGTGTGGAATCATCAGTAATTTTGGAAGGAACTGTTAGAAAAGAGCAACGTGCACCCACGGGCTACGAGGTTCATGTGTCCGATTTTGATATCATAGGCGAGTCTTACAACTTTCCAATAAACAAAGATAAAAGCGATGAGTTTTTGCTGGATAACAGGCACCTTTGGGTTAGAAGCAGAGAAATGAATGCCATACTAAAAATAAGAGATTCTGTGTTTGAAGGTTTTCATGAGTTCTTCAGATCTCGTGGATACTACGAAACTCAGGGCCCAATGTTCGTAACTGGTGCTGTGGAAGGTGGCTCCACACTTTTTGAAGTGCCATACTTTGGAAAGAAAGCGTATCTGACACAGAGCACTCAATTCTATTTGGAAACCCTCATATTTAGCCTGGAAAAAGTTTACACCGTTGCACCAAGCTTTAGAGCCGAGAAGAGTAGAACAAGAAGGCATCTTACAGAATACTGGCATGCCGAGGCGGAGGCTGCGTGGTATCACAATCAGGATATTATGAAGGATGAAGAAGAGATGATATACCATATCATTCAAAAAGTGCTTGAGAATAGAAAGAATGAGCTTCAAATTCTTCACAGAGATATTGAGTTCCTTAAAAACATAGATACTCCTTTTCCAAGAATGACTTACGAGAAACTTATTGATTTTGCAAACGAGCATGGTGTGAATATGAAGTACGGTGATGATTTGGGTGCAGACGAGGAGAGTGCAATAACGAAGCATTTCAACAGTCCGGTATTCATAACTCACTATCCCATTGAAATCAAACCCTTTTACCATAGACCTGACCCTGACAATCCAAAAGTTGTGCTGTGTCATGACCTGCTTGCTCCAGAGGGTTATGGGGAGATTATTGGTGGTGGTGAGAGAATCTATGAACTTGATGTTCTACTTAAAAGAATGGAGGAAGAGAACCTAAATCCTGATGATTATTACTGGTACGTGGACTTAAGAAAATACGGAAGTGTACCACATGCTGGATTTGGACTTGGCGTAGATCGCTTTGTCTGGTGGCTCGCTGGACTGGATCACATAAAATATGCAATACCGTATCCAAGGACCATTAGGCGTGTAAAACCATAGGTACATAGTCATTTATGTAAGCCAGTCTCTAATTACGCCTCCAAAAAGCAACCCAATTAGTCCGAATATCACATACATAAGGGGAAGCAAAAAACTTCTTTCAATGTAATCAAATAGCACAAGACCTGATATGTACAGGGTATATCCATAAAGAAAATAGGGAATGCATTGATAAAAAATAGAGAGAACATAACCTATAAAAACACCCACCACAAGGGCAATAAATCCATGCTGCTGTGAATCAAAAAATATGCCAACTAACAAACCAATTAATAAAGAATAAATTACATAAGCAAAACCTGTGTACGGATAAAAACCTATTGCAATAGGTGAGATTACTGGATAAACAAAATAAAATGTTAAGTATGCATACATGGGAGATACTAAAACTCCATACCCTAACAGCTTTAATAAATCTTTAAGGTGCAACATCAGTTCCCTCATGATATATATTCACCTCTGCTATTTTCCATAAATACCATGTGCGGTAACTGTATTTGTACATGTCGCCATTAAAATTTCCAATCTGTCCGATAATAGTTAATGTGTAACTCCACAAAGCTTTATTAGATCTCTCATGAGAAGTAATCCAAAGTAAGTTATGCAACACATAACTGCACCACAGCTTGGTAGTATTCCTGTCAATCAAATCTATAATCCCAGATGACATTGGATTTACAAGCACTATATAATCCATGCTGTAATCTGAATACTCGTTTGCCTGATATCTTTTAGAGTTATTGATAAGATACACCGTCCAAACTATCTTTGTTATTTTGAAAGAGAAACGCCCATTATTTACAATTTCAAATTTCAACTCCGGCACATAACAGGAAGAGTTGTAAGAGACTCTAAATTCTACATTTTCTGGATTTTGCTCAATCAGAAGAGTTCTACTTTTTTCAATATCCGCTAGATTTACACCAGATAAAATCCCAGATATTAACGATGTTAAAGATAAAAATACAAAGAAAATAAATACTATTTTTATTTTATCCATCATCCACTCATACTTCCACAGTCTCTTCAGTTATATCCTCCTCGTAGAACTTCTCTGCAAAGTGGCACGCAACAAAGTGCCCCGGTGCAACTTCCTTGAGTGGTGGTTCCTTTACATCGCATATTCCTTTCTTGGCGTAGGGGCATCTGGGCCAGAATCTGCATCCTTTTGGAAGATTTATTGGACTTGGAATCTCGCCCTTTATCTCAACGCGACCATGCTTATGTTCTGGATCTGGCACAGGTACTGCTGAAATCAAAGCTTTTGTGTATGGGTGTGCATGATTAAATATAACTTCATCCGTCTCTCCGATTTCAACAATTTTACCCAAGTACATCACTGCAATTCTATCAGACATATACCTTGCAACAGCTATGTCATGTGTGATGAATATGTAGGGTATATTGTATTTGTCTCTCAAGTCCAACATAAGATTCATAACTCCCGCTCGTATGGAGACATCCAGCATTGACACCGGCTCATCCGCAACTATGAATTTAGGCCTTAAAACTAAAGCTCTAGCAATAGCCACCCTTTGCCTCTGACCACCTGATAGCTCATGAGGGAATCTGGAGAGGTACTCCTCCGCAGGCCTAAGACCTGCATCCTCCAAAGCTTTAATTACTAACTCAACTCGGTCATCGTATGTGTCACCAATTCCATGAACAAGCAAAGGCTCCATAACTGTCTTTTGAACTGTAAATCTAGGGTTTAAAGACTCGTAGGGATCCTGAAATATCATCTGAACGTTTCTTCTATAAAATTTAAGATCTTTTCCCTTTAACTCCGCTATATTCTTTCCTTCAAATATTACTTGACCGGAGGTGGGATTTTCCAATCTTGTAAGTAGTCTCCCTGTTGTGGTTTTGCCACAACCAGACTCTCCAACCATACCTATTATTTCGCCCTCATGAAGGTTAAAAGATATTCCATCCACCGCTTTTACATAAATGGGTTCACCCCAGAATTTAAACATACCTATATGAAGCTCAAAGTATTTTTTGAGATTTCTTACGCTTATAACCACTTTTCTATTATCTCCATTTTCAGCATCCATTTTACTCACCACCCAACTCTCCGTAAAGCTCTTCTGCGAAATGACACTTTGAATAATGGCCAGGAGATATCTCAACAACAGGAGGCTCCTGCTCTAAGCATATATCCTTAGCGTATGGACATCTCGGTGCAAATCTGCAACCTTTAGGAGGATTAGCAAGGTCTGGAGGACTGCCAGGGATGGCTTTTAACCTCTTCTTCTCTCCTTTTATACTTGGAAATGCATTAAGAAGCGCCTCCGTGTATGGATGAGCAGTTTCCTTAAATACCTCCTTCGCCGTACCTTTTTCAACTAAATTCCCAGCATACATAACCGCTATTTTATGTGCCATCTCTGCAACAACGCTAACATCATGAGTGATAAGAATCATCGCAATTTTTTCCCTCTTTTGAAGTCTTACCATTTCACCCAATATTCTATCTTGGGTAACCACATCCAGAGCTGTAGTTGGTTCATCTGCAATTATCAAATCAGGATTTAGAGCAAGCGCCATTGCAATCATAGCTCTCTGTTTCATTCCCCCACTATACTCATGAGGATAGTTATTAATTCTGTCTTTTGGTATTCCAACAAGCCTATACAATTCCTCTACTCTCTTAAGGGCCTCCTGTTTGGTCATATTCTCATGGGCAAGAATTGCCTCAATTATCTGGTCCCCCACTTTATAAACAGGATTAAAAGCATTCATAGCTCCTTGAAAAATCATGGATATTTTGGCCCAGCGATACTTTCGCATTTCTGGATTATACTCTTCAATTTTTCTATATCCTTCATATTTTTTGCTAGGATGTGTCCCCAGTTTCACTAAGTCCTTACCTTCAAAGATTATTTTACTCTCTTCTTTTATATATGCATTGGACGGAAGAAGCTGAGTTACTCCGTACCCAGTAGTTGTCTTTCCGCATCCGGATTCACCCACTAAGCCCAGTGTCTCTCCATGATTAACCTCTAAATTAACACCATCTACCGCATAGACCCAACCTGCTTGTATTTTATAGTGCACTGACAGGTTTTTAACTTCAAGCAATTTTTTCACTATAATCACCTCTTTCTAAGCCTAGGATTAAGTATTTCATCAAATGCGCGACCAACTAAATAGAAACCTAATGATATCAATGTTATTGCCAAACCTGGAGGCAAAAGCCACCACCATGCATACATGGTTGCTCCTGATGTCTGGATTGTGCTCAGCATTTGTCCCCACGATATAGCCTTGGGATCTCCCAAACCTAAGAAACTAAGCGAAGCTTCAGAAAGAATCGCACCAGCGACTCCCAATGTCATGTATAAGAATGCAAACGGAAGCACATTTGGCATAATGTGCGTAACCATTATTCTCCATCCACTTGCACCAGCCACACGTGCCGCGTCAACGAACGGCCTGTTTCTTAATGACATTGTCTGCGCTCTTATTACCCTAGCTATGCCTGCCCATCCAAATATCCCCAATACAAATATAATATTCCAGATGCTACGGCCAAGTATTGAGGTTAGGATTAATATTATCGGCAAGAAGGGCAGTGTGAGCATAATGTCTGCGAATCTCATTAGCACAGTATCAATCCAACCTCCTTTAAACCCTGAAAACACGCCATACAGAGACCCTATAACCACCTGTATAAATGCTGCTGTAATTCCTACTAAGAATGCAACTCTTGAACCGTACACTAACCATGTCCAAATATCATGCCCCTGCGCATCAGTTCCAAGTATGTACCAGTTCCCGCTTATATATTTGCCAGGAGGCAAAGGCAATCTACTTTCTCCTTTTAACAATGTCAATCCAACAGTATGCGTATCATTACAATAATACGCTCCAAATATGTCATAAGCAGCTGCCTTGGCAGAGTACCTACTTCCCTGCAAACTCCCCACAAATATAAACTTATCAAGCTTGCTTCCACTGGGATAGGGAAATATACCTCTCTGCTTTGTTTTCCAGTGATAGTAACTAAATGGGATAACACTTGAATCACCTGTAAGCTGATATTGATTAATATCAAACAGATAGAAATGTTTCGTTTCAGACATCAAGAAGAACTGGCTGTTCTCACCTACAAATAAATCATATACGATCTTCTCATTTTTTATTGGAATGCTTTGTATAGTTCCACTTTTACTTGTAAATGGAACTATAGAGAATCCATCTTTCATAGTTCCCATTAAAGTGTATAGATAGCTATCCTTTCCATCGTACTTAACAGCATATACTGTATAATTACCGCCAGAGTAAAATATCTGCGGTGTTGCGGTCACTGATCCTGATCCCAAATCAATGTCATCTTCACTTAAAATTTTTGATTTATTACCATTTGGACTTAAAATGTGTATAACAGCTTTTCCGCTATCACTTGTAGGCATAAATATAGGATTGCTTCCAAGATCCGGTGATTGGGGATAGAACCCCGGCTCTGCAGTTAATGAAAACTGAAACTCTATTTTAGTATTTTTAATATCTTGAGCAATGGTGCTGGGTATATGATATGGCATACCTGATGGAAACATCTGTGAAGTTGCTTCATCAAATCTCGTATAAATAATTGTTTTGTTGTGAAGTGGAATTATCACAATATTCTGGTTCTTTGATTTTGTGGCATCATTGTAAAATAGCAGTGGTTTCATTGTTATATAGTCACCATAAATTGTTTCAAATTCTCCACTCCCCACATTGCTAACATTTTCTTTATAGACCGGAAATATCTCACGAAGGCAATCATTAATTGGAGGCAAGTTTGGATCACCGGAATATGTGTAATAATAGAAAAACATAGCAAAGTTATGGGAATTTCCAACCATTATGTATCTTGCAGGATAGATGCCCATGTTGGATGCATAAACCACGGGCTTAGAAAGCTCACCAGTAGAGGTTGTATCTGCCACAACCCATGAGGGTGTGAAACCAAGCGATATTACTTTGTATCTAGAATAGCTTTTGTTTATAAAATTAGCCATATCATAAATGACCATGTGCTTTTGCGTGATGAAAACTAATTCCCCATCAAAATCTGGCCTCTGATTTTTTCCGTTATAGTGATACTGTAAATCAGAGGTAGAAGGAGAAAGATAAACCATGTGCATAACTCTTTCGTCCCCCAACCCATGGATATCTGACATGTTCAATTTAAATTTAATAGGTGGGTTTTTAACTTCCCACGGTGCAACATCTGCCACAGAAGCACTTTGATTTTCAGGATTTGCAATCTTTGGATTTTGCACAAATACGCCCTCTAAATATTTGCCATGATTCAGTATAAGCCAATCTCCACCTTGTGGTGTTGCAGAGTACAACTGTGTATAGCCCACGTCCATGCCATATATTGGATCTTTTGTATTGAATGCATACAAATAAGTTACTAACGCATCTTTTGATGGCGCTTCAAAATCCGGAGTGTATGGAGTCAAAATAGGGGCGGCAATAGCCATAAATCCAAAAATTAATAGTATGATCAGTCCAACTTTACCATAGGGGCTTTCCCAATATAACTTCCAGCTGACTTTGAAGGATCTTTTCATGCGTCTTTCCAATTCTTGCCATTTTGAACTTTTTGCCATTTTGAACACCTCCTACTGAATCCTCACGCGGGGATCAAGAATTCCATACAGCACATCAGCAATGATATTTCCAATTATAACCAACAGAGAGATTATGAATAGAGTAGCACCAGCCAAAAAGAAATCCTGCTGATAGAGAGCTTGTAGATATGTATAACCCACACCCTGATAAGAAAATATCTGCTCTAAAATTACTGCACCGCCAATAGCATAACTCAATGATAAGACAAATGATGTCACAATAGGCAGCATTGCATTTCTCCGAGCATGCTTGTTTCTCACAACTTTTTCGGGTAATCCTTTTGCTTTCGCAGTAAGCACATAGTCTTCCCCCATAGTCTCAAGCATTGCAGTTCTTTGAAGGAGAATTACTCCTGCCATACCCAGCAATATAATTACGAATAGAGGTAGAAGCAAATGCCACATGTAATCTACAAAAGTATAAAAAGGGTTTCCCGGACATATATGAACTACTGCGCAAGTAGTCCCTGGCCCTGTTAACCCACCACTTGCAAAACCAGCAATAGGAGTCCAACCTAACGTGTAGGAAAATATCCATATAAATATAAGCCCTAACCAAAATGATGGCATATTATAAAAGAATAGGCTTGAACCAACAGCTATACCCTCCGATGGGCCCCCTCTCTTCCATGCTATGTAGGTCCCTATTGGGATCCCAACGACATATACCAGTATTGTAGCAAGTCCGAACCAAAGTAGCGTTCTTGGAACAACCTGTGCCAATATCTCCAACACAGGCTTATTTTGCTTATATGACATTCCAAAATTTAAAGTAAACATGTCTTTTATAAATGTCACATACCTAACATACAACGGAGTATCCATAACAACCAAAGCAGATATCTTAAAGCTACTTGGCAACTGCACATTTCCTGAGAAATTTAATAGGAAATAAAAATATTTTTTGGGGAGCACGCCAACCGTTTGAATTGAATTTCCAACTTGAGTGGAGTAGTCAGTCCAATAATTTGTATTGTTCTCATTAAGAGATGTTTCGTTAGATGTAGGCAAATAAATCTGAGATATAGAAACATTATTATCAGATGCAAACACATATGATTTAAATGTTAAGTTGTTAGTATTTATATATGTGAATGATATTGCCCTTGGATTACTCGGAAAAGCGCGCATCCAAAGATAATATGTACATGTAGGATCTGCATTTGGAATGTTTGTGACCTTCTGGAAACTGTTAGGGGTCAAATTATAAATGTGCTTTTCGGCTAACCCATAACTTACCGCCATATTGGCCACATCACCCGGTTTCATTTTAGGATTAGCATAAAACGGGTCCGTTGGATCTCCAGGCATTGCTTCAAACAAAGCCCAGACTATTGAAGTTACAACAAAAAGCGTTATCAACGCTTGGATGCCTCTTTTCACCAAGTAAGGAGCTAAACCACCCATTAGGTATCACCTTCTACACCCCCATATAAATCACAAATTTAAACTTTACTCAACAAAGTGGCATTTGTAGAGTACGGTTATTTTTTCGCCTATAAAAATGCA
>CAYRMJ010000040.1:0-12237 GCA_964425415.1 uncultured Thermoplasmata archaeon
AGAAAAATTTTTAAACCTGTGTCCTCTGTTGGAAGTATGCTTGACTCACTGGGCGAGTCCCTGCGCAACACAATACGCAAGATTTCCAAGGCGGGGTATGTGGATAGAAATCTCATAAAGGAAGTGGTTAGAGACATTCAAAGGGCACTCTTAAAGGCAGATGTGGAGGTGCATCTTGCTCTCAAACTCTCCAAGAATGTTGAGCGCCGAGCAATGGAGGAAAAGCCCCCCAGCGGAATGAGCCACCGCGATTTTCTAATAAAGATCATTTACGATGAGCTGGTTGCAATTCTGGGCAAAGAGAAGACCGTGGAATTGAAGCCACAGAGGATAATGCTTGTGGGTCTCTACGGACAGGGAAAAACGACCACTGCTGGAAAGCTTGCCAAGTTCTTCCAGAAAAAGGGATTGAGCGTGGCTCTCGTGGCATGCGATGTGCATCGTCCTGCAGCGTATGACCAGTTGAAGCAGCTGGGCGAGTCAATAAAAGTTCCCGTGTTTGGCGTACCGGGAGAGAAAAACGCAATCAAAATTGCAAAGAAGGCGATGAAGGAAGTTAAAGATTATCAAGTCAAGATTTTTGATACCTCCGGTCGCCATTCTCTGGAGGAGGACCTTATTGAGGAGATAAAAAAGCTCAAAGAGGTAATCAATCCGGATGAGATTTTTCTGGTTCTTGATGCAACTGTGGGCCAGCAGGCGGGCAAGCAGGCAAAGGCGTTTCACGATGCAGTGGGCATAACGGGCGTGATAATCACTAAGATGGACGGCTCTGCGAAGGGCGGCGGTGCGCTGAGCGCAGTTGCTGCCACAGGAGCGCCGGTTGTGTTCATAGGCACGGGAGAGCATCTTGAAGATTTAGAGCATTTCAATCCCACGAGATTCATATCGCGGCTTCTGGGCATTGGCGATTTGGAGACTCTGCTTGAGACGGCAAAGGAAATGGAAATGGACGATGAGGAAGCGGCAAAGGTAATGGACCGCATGATGAGCGGCAAGTTCAATCTCAAGGACATGTACGAAGTTTGGGAGCAGATGGCCAAGCCCGGAATAATGCAGAGAATTCTATCCGCTCTTCCGTGGGCCAAGATGGGCGCTGACATGGACAAAAACATGGTTGAGGAGAGTCAGGAGAAGTTGAGAAAGTACCGTGTGGTGATGGATTCTATGACCTACGAGGAGCTGGAGAATCCTGAGATAATAAAGAGCAGCAGAATAAAGAGAATAGCCAGAGGCAGCGGCAGACCTGAGGAGGATGTACGCTCGTTGCTCAAAGAGTACAAAAAGATGAAGAAGATGATGAAGCAGATGCGCGGAAACAGAAAATTAATGAGGGCTTTGAAGAAGAGTATGAAGAGCGGAAATCTTGATTTTTCGGGATTGACATGAGAGTCTTCGCCGTGATTGCGCACAAATTCAACTGCGAAATCAACCTCAACGACCTTCCCGGCTCTGGGCGGGTGGATGTGATTGCAAGATGCATAAACGCAGCCATATTCCTCTCGCACAGCATTCGCAGGGATGTGCTCTTTTTCATGTACGCGCCCCGTTGCAATCTTCGCATAAAAATAGATTCTTCCGTGGTTAGATACCTGAATCCTGACGAGCGAAGCACTGCGGCGCTGATACGCAACGCCGTGATTAAGAGAGACAAGAATGAGGTGGAGAGCTCTCCCGGATTTTTCGTGAAAGAGGAGAATTTTCACGAATTTTTGGAGGAATTGAAGAATTTCGGAGAGATTTACTACCTTCACGAAGAGGGAGAGGACCTGCGAGGTGTGGAATTTTCAGAGAATTCGGTCTTTGTGCTAAGCGACAGTGTGAATCTCACAGAGGAAGAAGAAAGAGAGGTAAAAAAAGAAGCAAATAAATGTGTATCCATCGGAAATGTGAGCATGCTCGCCTCACATGTTATTTGCGTGGTGAACAACGAACTTGACAGGCGATTGCCATGATGATTCGCTTATCTTACGGAACTGCTGTCAAGATGGGCTTGAAGCGCGGGAGAATGCTCGCTGAACCCACCACCGCCTACATAATGCTTGGAGAGAGATGCGTTTCAAACTGTGCCTTCTGCTCTCAAAGGAGAGATGCGCTCAAGGAGAATTATCTTTCAAGAGTGCTTTGGATTCCGTATCCTGCGGATGTGCTTCGTGAGATTCGCGGATTTGCGAGGATATGCTTTCAGACCCTTGATTATCCGGAGGTGGTTAAGGACCTTATCTCCATTCTCCCGAAACTTCCACGCATTCCTGTTTCGGTGTCCATAGTTCCAATTTCCAGAGACGAGATGCTCGCTTTGAGGGATGCGGGAGTGGAGATAATAAGCATAGCTCTGGACGCGGCGAATCCGGAGATATTTGATAGAATAAAGGGCAGTGGAGTGGGAAACAGGTTTAGGTGGGAGGAGCACTGGGCAGCGCTGGAGGAAGCCACCAGAATTTTTAACGGAGTGAACACACACATAATAGTGGGGCTGGGTGAGAGCGATGAAGACATTGTCTCCACGATGAGGAGATTGAAAAGAATGAAAATAACCTCTGCTCTGTTCTCCTACACTCCCGTGCAGGGCGGCGCATATCCCGATGTGGGAAGATATCGCGCTGTGCAGCTGGCAAGATACCTCATTTACAGAGAGAGAGGAGAGGTGAAAATTGAAGATGGAAAAATAACTGAAATAAAAATTCCAGAGTTGTTGAGAAGTGAAGTTGAACGAGGAATTCCTTTCCTCACCTCCGGCTGTCCGGGATGCAACCGTCCGTTCTACAATGAGAGGCCGGGGGGAGTGATGTACAACTATCCGAGAATTATGAGCAAAGAGGAGGTGGATAGGGCAATGAAAGAGCTTCTCACATACACCAATTTACTCTGAAATTCAGAGAAACATTGCAATTCATATATCTGGGTGCATATTGGTTACATGGTGATGATGAGCGATGTGAGCGAACTGAAGGACATGCTTGAAAAGATTGAAGGAAAAATAATAGCGGCTGGAAAGATATACGCGGCCATGTACTTTGCATACTGGCTCGTGGCCATGATTGGATACTATCTCATTCTTCCGTTCTCCCAGAGCCATGTTCTTCTCCTATCGGTGATATACTGGCCAGTCGCTGTGCTCGTGTCATTTTTTGTGGGATGGAAGAGCAGCATGAGGATGAAAGAAATAGAGAAGAACAAAAGTTCCAAATTGCTCGGAATATTGATTTTTGTTTCATGGAGCATCGGGGCCTTCGTGGGCTGGTCCGTTTTGCCATCCATGTCAATGGGAATTAACGATGAAGCGTCCTTAGCCATGGGATTTCTGAGCTTCATAGGCATATCCATTCTGGGAATGTGGCTCTCATTTGAATTATTCAAGATGAAATCAAGGGAGATGATACCCTCATTCATCTTCGCTTTTGCAGGAGTTCCAGTGGCGATGAATATCCATGCAGGGGCAATGCTCTGGGCAGGATACATGGTTGCCATGGGCTTCTCAATAACGGTACTCCTCTATCTGTACAGCGCGTTCAGAACTCTGGAGGAGGCGTGAATGCTCGGCGAGCTGCTCAAGCATCGTGTGCTTGGCAATCCCGTGCGGTTTGGAATAATGCTCTACCTTCTTCCCAGAGAAAAGGCGCTATTCAAAGATTTGCAGAATGTTCTTGACCTCACTCCCGGGAATCTGGATTCTCACCTGCGGGCATTGGAGCGAGAGGGATACGTGAGAATCGGAAAGACGCTGATGGATAGGCCCCGCACTATGGTTAGGATAACTGACAGGGGAAGGGAGGAGACTAAAAAGCACATGGAGAATCTCAAAAAAGTCCTGTCCGAGATGGAAAAATAGGGGAGAATTACCTCTCCCTGAATCTCTCTGCCATTCGTTCGTACATCTCTCGCTCTTCCTTGCTCAGTGGCTTGATTCTCTTCAGTGCCTCTTCAAAGTGCTTCATCTCAATCTTCGCATCCTCGGGATTCTCTGGATTCTTGCCAGATTGTATGTACTCCCTTATGGCCAGCATTGTTGCCTCGTTGCACACAGCTTCAATGTCCGCGCCTGTGTATCCATCCGTCTTCTCTGCCAGAGTGTCAAGATTCACATCCTCCGCAATGGGCTTGCCACGAAGATGAATCTTGAATATCTCCTTTCTCGCCTCTTTGTCAGGCACAGGCACGTAGATTAGGCGGTCAAATCTGCCGGGCCTGAGGAGCGCTCGGTCCAGCATGTCAGGTCGGTTCGTTGCCGCGATGACTATCACATTGTGCAGCTCTTCCAGTCCGTCCATCTCGGTGAGTATCTGCGATACCACTCTCTCAGTAACGTTCGTGCTCAGATCCCTGCCTCGGGTTGGCGCAACTGCATCTATTTCATCAATGAATATCACTGCGGGTGCAGCCTGTCTTGCCTTGCGGAACACCTCTCTCACCGCTTTCTCGCTCTCACCAACCCACTTGCTCAGGAACTCAGGACCTTTTACGCTTATGAAGTTCGCCTCGCTCTCCGTGGCCACAGCTTTAGCTAAGAGAGTTTTACCCGTTCCGGGTGGTCCATAGAGCAGTATGCCCTTCGGGATGCGCACGTTCATGTGCCCGAATAGTTTCTTGTATTTCATTGGCCACTCAACCACCTCGCGCAGCTCCTGCTTCACCTGCTCCAATCCGCCGATATCGTTCCATTTCACCTTCGGCTTCTCAATGAGCACCTCTCTCATCGTGGAGGGCTGCATCTCCCTGTACGCGTCTATGAAATCGTCCCATGTTACCTCAATTTTCTCCAGCACCTCCTTGGGTATTTTCTCATCTTCCACATTTATCTCAGGCACAACTCTTCTAAGAGCTCGCATTGCAGCTTCCTTCACCAGAGCAGCCAAATCAGCGCCCACGTATCCATGTGTCATGTCTGCCAGCTTGTCCATATCCACATCCTCCGCCAATGGAACACCGCGAGTGTGAATCTCCAGTATCTCTCTTCTCGCCTCTCTGTCCGGTATGCCTATCTCTATCTCCCTATCAAATCTGCCCGGTCTTCGCAACGCCGGGTCAAGGGCATTTGGTCTGTTGGTTGCACCTATCACCACAACCTTGCCCCTTGATTCAAGCCCGTCCATGAGCGCAAGGAGCTGAGCCACCACTCTCCTTTCAACCTCTCCGCTAACCTCATCCCTTTTTGGGGCGATGGAATCTATCTCGTCAATGAATATTATGCTCGGGGCATTCTCCTGCGCTTCCTTGAATATCTCCCTTAGATTCTCCTCGCTCTGGCCGTAGTACTTGCTCATTATCTCAGGTCCGCTGAGGTATATGAAATTCGCAGATGCCTCGTTGGCCACCGCCTTCGCCAAGAGAGTTTTGCCCGTTCCCGGCGGTCCGTAGAGCAGCACGCCCTTAGGCGGATCTATGCCCAGTCTCTCAAACAGTTCAGGATGCCTCAAAGGCAGTTCAACCATCTCTCGTATCTTTTTTATCTCCTCCTTCAGACCTCCAATGTCCTCATAGGTCACACGGGGTATTCCGGCAGTCTCCTTTGCAGGCTTCTCGCTTATCTTTATCTCCGTGCTTCTCGTGATTATGGCAACGTTGTTGGCTGGCTTGAGGGCGGTGACAACAAGGTCAATGGCATTTCCCATCACGTTGATTGTTATCACATCTCCCTTGGTTATCACCCTTCCTTCCAGCAGTTCTTTCAGGTATTCCTCTCCGCCCATTATCCTGAGAGGTTGTGTCGGTGCAAATGTCACGCTTGATGCAGGATGCGCCACCGTTTTAGTCACCCTAACTTTGTCATCAATGCCCACGCCAGCATTTCTTCTGATGTGTCCGTCTATTCTTATTATTCCAGTTCCCTCATCCTCGGGGTAGCCTCTCATCACCGTGGCAGCGGTGGTTTTTGAGCCTTCAATCAATATCGCATCTCCGGGCATAAGGTGCATTCTCTCATACACCTCAGGGTCTATTCTCGCAATTCCTCTACCCACGTCTCTTGAGCGTGCCTCCGCAACCTTCAGCACTATTTTTTCCTCATTCTTCATTTTTATTCACCTCCTTCTGGTTATCAACTATTGGTTGATAACTAATTATACTACATAAGTGCTTCTATATAAAGTTTTCTACGAAGTAGAGGTGAGAAATGTTTTATAGCACCTTGCACTTGATACATCGCTCGGTTTTTCGGGCGGAGGTGTAAAAATGGAAGAGGATGTTGACGCAGTGGTTGAATCAATATACACCGCGCTTGGTGGAAAGGTGGATAAAGAGAAGATAAAAGAGGAAGTTCTCAATGCAGTGAAGCATTATCGCATAGATATGCGCGAGATAAAGAGATTTGTGATCCAAAAGCTGGGGGGCGATGTATCATCTGCGGAGTTGAGAAGGCTTGGGGACCTGCTTCCCGGAGAGGGACGAATAACGCTGCGAGTCAAAATTTTAAGCATTAATAGCAAGGAATACGAAATTGATGGCACCAAGAGAATAATGCACTATGGGCTGATGGGTGATGAGAGTGGTGTGCTGCCCTTCACCGCTTGGACCCTTGATACTGAACTTAAAAAGGGCGATTGTGTTGAGATAAAAAATGCCTACACGAAGGAGTGGCAGGACAGGGTAAAAGTTGTTATTGGTCAGAACACAAGGGTCAGTCTTCTACCCCCAAACTCTGTGAAGGTGAAATCATCATCTAAGAAGGCAAAGATTGTGGAGCTTTATCCAAGAATGGGATTGGTAGAGGTTGTGGGAAAGGTTATCAGCGTGGATAAAAGGAACATAACAGTTGAAGGAGTGCCACGAGAGGTTTACTCAGGAGTGCTTGCCGACGAGACGGGTGAGATACTTTTTACATCTTGGGATGGAGAGGTGAAGGAGGGGGAAGTTATCAGAGTGAGCGGTGCCTATGTATCCACCTATCGCGGAATGCCTCAACTGGTATTTGACAGTCGCTCTCAAATTAAAAGAGAAGATATGGACATTGAGATAAAAACAACACCTGTAGATATTGAGAGTCTTGAAGGAAAGGGCGGATTAAATGTTCTTATTGAAGGTGTAATCATTGACATACGAGATGGAAGTGGCCTGATTTACAGATGTCCTGAGTGTGGCAGAGTTCTCAATGGAACGACATGCTCAGTGCATGGCCGCGTGAATCCAAAGCCGGATTTGAGGATAAAAGCCATAGTGGATGATGGTACGGGTGCAGTTCTGTGCCTCTTTAATAGGGAATTAACAGAAAAAATCATGGGATTTTCCCTCTCGGAAGCTGTTGAGAAGGTGAAGGCAAACATGGGAAACACATCGGTAATAATGGACGAGATTGAGGAAAAACTCATAGCCAGCCCAATCATACTGAGGGGAAACGTGGTGAACGATGACAAATATGGATTGAAGATGTTTGTGAATTCATTTGAAAAGCCCAAGTTAGATGACATATCTGCAAAGGCTGAAAAGCTTCTTGAGGAGATGGGGTGGTGAAAAATGCAGAGAGAACCCGCATGGAGAGTGTTTGCAGCTGAATACAACGCATCTCGCCACCATATAAAAGCCACAGAGCCCATGACACCAAGCTATGTGGTCACACCCCTCGGTGCAAAGATAAGCAGGCTATTTGTGGTGGGAGTGCTCACAGAGGTTCAGGTTGTGTCAGATGAAGCTTTGAGAGCGCGCGTGGTGGACCAAACAGGTCCATTTTTCATATATGCAGGAAAGTTCAGGCCCAGTGTAAGACAGGTTCTGGAAATTACAAAGACTCCTCAATTCATAGCTCTTGTGGGAAAGATAAGTGTGTACACTCCAAATGAAGATACCATGTATGTGTCCATCATACCTGAAAGAATTAAGGTGGTGGATGAGAAGCTAAGGGACTATTGGGTGTTTGATACAGCCAAAAAATTAAAGGTGCGCATTGAGGCAATGCAGGAAGCTCTGAAAATGGAAAATCCCACGCAATCACAACTTATGGACCTTGGATTTTCAAAGAGAATTTCAGAGGGTGTGATTTCTGCCATATCGTTTTACGAAAAAATAGACATTGAGAAGTATCTGGACATGCTGAAGAGCGCACTTAAACACCTTCTCCCCGAGTACCAAGAGCTTGGCTACGAGCTGCCCGGTGTGGAGGAGGAAGAAGAGGAAGACATTGATGTGGAGCTTGAAGAAAAGGTTTTATCATTGATAGAGGAGCTTGACGATGGCACAGGTGCTTCCTACGATGAGCTTTTGGAAATTCTGAAAGTGGACCGAGCAGACCTTGACATGGCTCTTGATGCTCTCAAAGACCGCGGGGAAATATACGAACCGAGAATAGGTAAAATAAAGAGAATGAACCCTTAACTCTCGGCTTTATTTCTTTCAGCAATTTCTTTTCTGAATGACCACTTCAGCATCGGTGGAGTTATCAAAGTTGTTACTGTGACAAATACCATGGTTGCCGCAATGAAAAGAGGAACGTGTTGATTGGATATGGGATGTGAAGGTGCAGTTATCGCAACTGTGAGCGATACGAGGGCAACCTCCATGCGTGGAATGGAGCCTATTCCCATCTGCCATGACTTGTGCCAGTCAAACCCGCCGATTCTCGCTCCAATGCCCCTTCCAAGTATCTTTCCGAATATCGCTGCAACGAGTATCACCGCCGCTAAAATCAGTGCCTGCACTTTGAAGAACACGCCTATGTCCATCTGGGCACCCGTGTACACGAAGAACATGGGAATTAGAAATCCGTAGCCGATGGCTCGCACGTCCTCGGTGATTATCTTCTTCGCAGGCAATCTGCTGAGCACTATGCCCGCAAAGTATGCACCTTCAATGGCAGCTCCAAAGCTGAACTCTGCTAATGCGGAGAAAAGGAGCATCACACCCAAAAGCACCCCCAGCATTCCTCTCTCGGTTCTTATGTAGTTTCTCGTGAATTTGGTTATGTACGGCATGTAGTACCACGCCGCAATCAATGTGACCACGAAGAATATTGTTAGCTGAATTCCAAACATGAGCAAACTGCCTGTTCCAACGGCGAATATGATGAGAGCTATGCCGAGAAAATCGTCCATCACGCTTGCGCTGAGAGATGCTGCACCCACGTCTGTGCGAAGCATGTTGATGTCCATCATTGTCCTCACAGTCACACCTATGCTCGTTGCAGTTAAGAGCACACCCATGACAAAACTCTCGTGCATTGAGTAGCCCAATGCTAGGCCGGATAGCCAGCCAATCACGAGGGGAACGAATACTCCCATCACTGTGGAAATCGTCGCAACCTTGCCCGTGGATTTCAACTGCTCAACATTCGTGTCAAGTCCTGCAATGAAGAGCAGCATGACTATTCCAAACTTCGCTAAGTAGTGAATTGGGTCAAGACCCTCAAAGGCTTTGGGTCCACGAATCTGAATCCAGTTGTGCAGCCATGCATCTATGCCTGATCCGAAAATGAAACCGTAGAGAACCATGTTCCCAAGAATTATGCCGAATATGATTTCTCCCAGCACACCTGGAAGCTTCACCTTCTCAAAAAGCACGTCAAACATCTTTGCGAATATGAGCACGATGCCTATTGTGAACAGGAACGATGCGAAATCCATTGAGCATCACCGCTTGGGGGTAAATGCACCCTACGATAAAATCTTTTTCAAAATTTTTAGAAGAAGAGATAGTAGGAAAATACGATGCTCAGCGTTCCTATTATGTCTGCGAGGGTGGTTATCACAGGCACAACGATGTTATCCGGGTCAAGCCTAGCTCGGAGACTGCCTATGGTGAGATAGTATGCGATGAATATGAGGGAAACAACGGAAATCAGAACAGCGGTCCACATAACGTATATCACCTTGATATCCCCGGATAGCAAAACAATAAGTGGCGTGATAATCGCGTAGAGAATTCCGGTAAGGGAGAGGATGGATATTATCTCCCTGCGAGCATGCTCTCCTCTGGGAACGATTGTGGGCTCAATGTAGCCAAGGTATATGTATGAGGTGAGCCGCGAGGAGAACACACTTCCCAGATTTCCCAGCGTTTCAAGCGTTGGCGGCAATAGAAGGAGAATCATGCCGACCTTGTTCGCCTCCCAGACGCTGCCCGTGAACAGCTCCACGAAAGCGAGGATTATGAGGACCACTATGCTCTCCCTGTAAATTCTCCTTCCGTAGCTATCCTTCCAAACGATTCTTAGCAGATGTGCTACATAGATGAGAATGATAATGGCTATTCCCAGTATGAGCAACGGCAAATGCCATATTTGGAGAAAAAGAAATCCAACTAATATGAGGAATATCACCGTTATCAGGTCTCCTGCACTTGAGAGGAGGGGGACTCCCACATTATCCGGGTTCCAGCCCTTCTCGTAGGTTTTCACTCCAATGTAAGCGGTGAGAGGAGTGAGCGATGAAGCGGTGAATAGATGATTCACGAGTATTATTGTTGGAAGCACCAGAATGAACACGGGATTTCCAGTCTGTATATATGAAATAAGGCCTGCGATAAGAGCGACGGTGAGCCCTGCAGAATAAGCGAGGCTTTTTGCGGTTGCAATTCCAATTTTCACCTTCTTATCGTTGAGAGTTTCCACCTCTCCCAGATGCAGCTGAGAGCTGAGCCTTGATATGAAAGCACCGTAAACGTTGCCACGCATGTCAATCAGCGCAGGAAGAACCATCAAAAGCCCGGGAATGAGCAGGAATATGCGAGAATAATAATCCATGAAAAATCCAGCTATGCTATCAGCTGCCAGAGCTAAAAGAAGCGCCGGGACACTTTCCCGTATTAACTTTACATCCAGGTGGCGGTTCATCAGCCACCACCTCCACGTGCCTGCGCATAGGGGCCGATAAACATAGCAACTATTTATACATTCTCCAATGTTTAGAAAAAATGCAGGTGAGAGAAATACTTAGAATGAGAGTTATCTAGTTAGTACGGCGTTTGGCATCATCAAGTTTGATTTTGCACATTGCTCATCTTTGCTTATTGCTATGAATCCAACCGGTATATTTTCGTATTTCTCAATCTCCGCATCACAGATGGCATATAAGTCGGAAGTACCAATTTTGGAGTATATGCTCATCGCAGACATTCTTCTTATTATCTCTTCTCCTATGCCTGTGGACACAACCGCGCCATTTGAGCCGCAGTATATACCGGCGCCCGGAATGGGTGAATCACCCACTCGGCCATGGAGAGTTAAACTCGTGCCTCCCGTGGATACCGCAGCAGCAAATTCACCGTTGATGTAAGCTACAGCGCCCACCGTATCACCCAGAAAATCAGCAAAGAATTCAGGATGATAGTAGCTCGGTATCTCCCCTTTCTTCAACTTTTCAATAGTTTTATCTCTCTTTGCAACGGCCCGTTGTGTTATTGGATTGTATTCTTCATAGCCCATCTTTCGTGCAAATTCAGTGGCTCCTGCACCTGCAAGAATTAAATGTGGTGATTTTTTGAGCACGTCTCTAGCCACTAAAATGGGGTTTTTAACGTACTCTATATTTATAACTCCACCAAAGTCATTTGGAACCATAACCGCAGCATCCATCTGTATGCTTCCATCAATTCTCACATTGCTTCCAGTTCCCGCATTGAATAATGGATCGTCCTCCATCAATCTGACTGCCTCCACCACAGCATCCAGCGCATTTTTCATGTCAAAAGCCTGCTCTGCATATTTTTTCACTCTCTCATTAAGCTCAGGCCTAGCTGAAGCCCCACCGTGCAAAACTATTGCGTCCATGAATTTGGCATGGGAATGGAAATATTTAAAAAATTTCCCTATGGGAACCACCAGCGGGTTCCTCAACCTCCTGCAACCACACATTCCCTCCTGCAACCACTAAAACAGCGGTTCCTCCAACCTCCTGCAACCACACATTCCCTCCTGCAACCGCTAAAACAGCGGGTTCCTCAACCTCCTGCGACCAAACATTCCCTCCTGCAACCGCTAAAACAGCGGTTCCTCAACCTCCTGCGACCAAACATTCCCTCCTGCAACCGCTAAAACAGCAGTTCCTCAACCTACTGCGACCAAACATATCATCCTGCAACCGCTAAAACAGCAGTTCCCCAACCTCCTGCGACCAAACATTCCCTCCTGCAACCGCTAAAACAGCGGTTCCTCCAACCTCCTGCGACCGCAGAGCGGTGACTCACTTACAACTGCTTTTTGGAGGCAAAAAATAACCCGATAGGGTTGCGAGCGTGGGCACCTTTTTTAAAGGTGCTTGGTGGACCGGGCGGGATTTGAACCCGCGACTTCCACATTGCGAATGTGGCGATCTT
>CAYRMJ010000041.1:0-12070 GCA_964425415.1 uncultured Thermoplasmata archaeon
TCTCAAATTCCCTTATTTGAAGATTAGAAAACTATTTTAATCACTCCTCTTTTTTCCTACAGATGCTCCTTATTAAATTCGGAGGTAGCGTGATATCCGACAAGTCTGAATATCGCAAGTTCAGAGAGAATGTTGTAAGGAAGATAGCAAGGTACATACCTAAAAAAGATGTGATTATTGTGCATGGCGCTGGATCTTTCGGACACATTTTAGCTAAAGAATACCGCATAATTTCAGGATTTGAAGATTGGAAGAGAATTGGATTCTCAAAAATTCAGCTTGATATGATTGAATTAAACTCAAAAATAGTTCGTATTCTTATAGAGGAGGATATACCTGTGGTGTCTCTTCCACCGCACTCTTTTATGATAATGGATGACAGGCAAAACTTGGATATTTTTGATTACTTTGTGAGTTATGGATTCGTGCCGCTTACATATGGTGACGCGGTTTTTGATGCTTCTCGTGGCATTAATATACTATCTGGAGACATACTCATGCTTGAACTTGCAAAGAGGTTCAAACCTGAAAAAACAATATTTTTGACAGATGTAGATGGCATATACACCCGTCCCCCCAAAAACGGAAAAGCCAAATTGATAAAGGAATTTGATAGAAAAAAAACTCCTAAAACAGCCATGAATGTTACAGATGTGACAGGAGGAATGGATTTAAAGATAGATGTGATGAAGGAAATGGCCCAACACACAAAAGTTTACGTGATTAATGGATTACATCCAGAGAGAATAGTGGATGTTTTGAACGATAGAGATTTCATAGGAACGGTGATAAAATGATTGAGGACCGAAAACTTGAGCACATAAAGATATGTCTTGAGAAAGATGTGAAAGCCTCTCACAACTACTGGGACGATGTAGTGATTAAGCATGTAACAATACCCAAAGTTGATCTTGAAGATGTTGATATAAGAACAGAGTTTCTTGGAATAAAACTTGAAGCTCCGTTGATAATAGATGCGATGACTGGGGGTCATAGAGTAGCAAAGAGCATTAATGAGAATATAGCCAAAGCAGCAGAAGAGCTCGGCATAGGAATGGCAGTAGGCTCTCAGCGAAGCGCTATTGAGAACCCGGCTCTTGAATACACATACTCCGTGGTTAAGAAATACAATGTGCCCCTTCGCATGGGTAATCTTGGAGCGCCGCAGTTTGCAATGGGCTATGGGGAGGAGGAAGTTATACGTGCAATTGAGATGATTGATGCCCACGCAATGGAAATACATTTTAATTATCTTCAGGAAGCGGTTCAGCCGGAGGGTGACAGGAAAGTGAATGGACTTGTTGAAAATTTGGAGAGATTTGCCAAAAAATACAAACTCATTGGAAAAGAAACCGGTGCAGGATTTGACATTGACTCGGCAAAAACTCTGAAAAATATTGGATTTGCAGCGATAGATGTGAGCGGTGTGAGTGGAACCAGCTTCGCGGCGGTGGAGTATCACAGGGGAGGAAGTATAGGTAAGACCTTCTGGAACTGGGGCTTGCCAAGTCCTTATTCACTACTATCTCTCCGAAGCATAGGACTGCCTATGATAGGCTCAGGAGGCATAAGAAATGGGCTGGATGTTGCTAAGGCCCTTTGCATGGGTGCATCTGTTGCAGGCATGGCAAGAGAAATTCTCAGATATGCAACAAAATCTTACGAGGATGTGGTTAAAAAGATTGAGGAGGTTATTCACGAGCTAAGAGTGGCTTTGTTTTTAGCAGGTGTTTCCTCTTTGAAAGAGATTGCCGATTGCAAATACATTATTAGAGGTGAGCTGAGGTTTTGGCTATGACTGAAAAAAATGTGGATATGCTGCTTCCAACACCCTGCCCGGTATGTGGACAAAAAACTTTGATGTATCACGCAGAAGAGATGGACATACCAAACTTTGGAAAGTGTCTTGAAACCACAATAATCTGTAAATCATGTGGGTACAGACACAGCGATGTGATGATGTTAGAGACACACGAGCCATTGAGATATGAGATGGAAATTCAAAGCGAGGAGGATTTGAATGCAAGAGTTATACGCTCCACATCTGGCACCATAACCATTCCTGAGATTGGAGCAAAGATGGAGCCCGGACCTTACTCAGAGGCGTTTATCTCTAATGTGGAAGGTGTGTTAAATAGATTTGTGAGCATTCTGCTACAACTTCTGCACACATACCCTTCAAAGAGAGATGAGATACTTGATGTGCTCAGAAAAATAGGGTACATAAGGCATGGAAGAATGAGAGCAACTTTCATAATTGACGACCCATTTGGAAACAGTGCAATAATTTCCAAAAAGGCAAAGAAGAGGAAGTTGAAAGATGAGGAAGTAAAACAACTCAAAACTGGAGAGCTGACCATTCATCCAGACAATATGAGATCATCTACAGATTGATATCTCTCTCACCTTCCATACTCTTTTCCCATCGTAGCTTAAAACTATTGGTAAAATCTCAACTCCTTTTTCAACGGCGTTCCAAAATACTTTTGCAAATTCAGGGTCGGTTGCTGAGTTGGGAAGAAAACATTTTGAATCGGGCCGAAATATCAAAATAAGAAGAAGGGCTTTGTGCCCAGACTCAACATAATTTATGAGCTCTCTTACATGTCTGCGGCCTCGCGTAGTGGGTGCGTCAGGAAATAACGCAACACCATGCTCTGACAATGTACAGCCCTTCACCTCCACGGCAATGGAATCTGATTTTCTTTGTACAATAAAATCTATGCGGCTATGTCCCAATTTCACCTCTGGTTTAATTTGAGCCTCTGGATACAATGATTCCAAAATAATTTGAGATAGTGCGCGATGATAGCCTGAATGAACCAGTATCCAATTTTCTTCGTGTTTTGCTGCTATTAAATCCCACGCAGTTTTTCTACTCTTTCCAGTGGCTTTTTTTAGAAGAACTGTATTGCCTGCATACAGCAGCTCTTTTAATCTTCCCGGATCGTGGATGTGAACCTGCTCCTCCTTTTCAATTTTCACCATTCCTAAAAATCGGTTTTTGCGCTGAAGAAAGACCCCTTCTGCATCAGGTACAATGTCAATCAGAGGAATCATTTTTGTTCACCGTGCACAAGTAGTGGATCATGATATATGCCCAGAGCATTATTGTTAAGCTAAAGCTAACTTCAATGAGAGCAATACTTGGATGCCCTATCCATGCAGCTAACGGCGCGGAACCAAAACCAAAGCCCAAGAGAGACACACCCAATTTTATCCACCGTTCTTTTTTTATCCAGTAGATGGCGTACAACAGCATACCTATGGATGATAAAAGCGCACCTAATATGCTCAAAAATTTGTGAACCGTCACGGTGTTTGGAATAACATAAACATACAAGTCATCTGGAAACAAACCTATAAGAATCATTATAATCGCCGAAATTAGCATTATGTACCCGTAAATCCAAAGTGGATAATTCTGTTTTACAAGTACACGCCAAGAGAAAACCGCTCCCAAGGCTCCAGAGATCATCATACCCAAATTAAATATCCATCCGTTATTGGAAGACAAAGCTCCCAAATCACTAAGCGTATGTACTTTGTAATCAAACCACGGATTAAAAATTAAAGATATCGCAACAGCAGCAAAAAATGCAGGTTCAAATAACAACCCTGCATATAATCCAAATGAGTCAATATCACAATCAAATCTTCGCACAATTACATAATTAAAGCGGGAGTATATTTAGTTTTTCCCAACAGAAATAATTTATGGCGCCAAATAATAGAGATGGATGAATTTAAATGAATTTTCGGCACATTGAAAATTATTAAATAAAACCTGCGCATTGCAATTTTAGAAGGTGAGCAGTATGGAAGATTTGGTTGAGTGGGCTGTTGAGCGCGCAATGGCCCTCGGCGCCAGCTACGCTGAGGCAAGGTATCAGAAAAATGAAGGTGTGGGCATATCTCTGAAAAATGGTGAAATTGAGGAGTTGAGCTTGGAGAACGATGAAGGCATGGGTATCAGAGTTCTTGTTGAAGGTGCGGTGGGCTTTGCTTCAACCAACATAGTGGAAAAAAAAGATATAAAAACAGCAGTTGAGAGAGCAGTCCAGCTTGCAAAGGGAGCGTCTCAGAGAATAAAAAGAAATGTTAGGTTCAGTGATGAGCAATTTCACAGGGCAAAGTACGAAGTTTTGATGAAAAGAAACATAATGGATGTTGGCACCGAGGAGAAAATTGAGGACCTTAAAAGAATAGAAAAGCATGTGCTTGATTCAGGAGTTAACACGCCCATGAGATTTTTGGTGTACAGAGACTGGATTGAGCACATAATATTCGCTAATTCCGAAGGTGGATTTGTAGAAAGCATTATTCCGCGAGTTTCCACCATGTACAACATAGTTGTTGTGGAAAACGGAAAGATGGCTCAGGCACCATTTGTTGAGCGAGGAATGACCGGAGGTTATGAAGTTTTAAACATTTTAAAGCCTTGGAACGACGCGGAAGAGGATGTTCGCGCACTGAAGAATCTTCTGGAGCAAGGAACTCAGTCCCCGGAGGGAAAGGTGGATGTCGTTATCTCGCCTGAAGTTGCAGGGATAGCTGTGCACGAGAGTGTGGGTCATCCTTATGAATCGGACCGCATATTCGGGCGCGAGGCAGCACAGGCCGGCGAGAGCTTTGTTAAGCCAAGTATGCTGGGAAGCAGAATAGGAAGTGAAGTGGTGAACGTTATTGAAGACCCCACACTGCCCGGAAGCTGGGGCTTTTACATGTACGATGATGAGGGTGTTCGTGCTCGGCCAAGATACTTGATAAAGGACGGAATAATAACCGAATTTTTATTGAACAGAGAATACGCATCAGTGTTGGGACTGAAATCAAACGCCGCTGCGAGAGCTGTCAACTACAACCGAGAGCCAATAGTTAGAATGGCTAACACGTACCTCGCCTCGGGCGATTACTCTTTTGATGAATTGATAGAGGATGTAAAGCTCGGAGTGTATATAAAAAGCTTTAATGAGTGGAACATAGATGACCGCAGATACCAGCAGAGATACATTGGAAGAGAAGCGTACTTGATTGAAAACGGAGAGTTGAAAAATCCAGTATTCAATCCCACACTTGAGATAACTACCGCGGCTCTTTGGAGCAGTGTGGACGCGGTTGGAAAAGATATCAAGTTCTATCCTGGCACATGCGGAAAAGGGGAGCCAATGCAGGGTGTGCCAGTATGGATGGGCGGTGCGCACGCGAGACTTCGGAACATTCAGATGAGGAGGTGAAATCCATGTTTGATATTAACAGCAAAATAATGAAAATGGCCAACAAGTACGGCTTTGATGATATGGTAATTATTTCACGTGATTATGAGAGACGTCAGGTTCGCTTTGCCAACGGTGATATATCCATAGTGAAGCACTGGTCAGACAGAACAACCGATTTGTTCATCGCTAAGAGCAAAAGAATCGTTAGCACTTCCATTAGCAATTATGATGATGCGCACATTGAACTCGTGCTAAAGAACATAGAGAAATTAATCAGCACTTTGGAGCCCAAAGAGGATTACTCCGGTATAGCAGCAGGACCTTTCAATTATGAGAACATTGAAAAGACCTATGATCCAAAGATTCTTGAAGTGGACCCCGCAGAGCCCGTCATGGCTGCAATAAACGCATCTCCATTCAAACGTTCTGCTGGAGTGCTCTATGTGGACCATCCAAAAATATACCTCACAACAAGCGGTGATGTTGAGGCCATGGATGAAGGCACGGGGATTGAGTTGAGCATAAGAGTTTTCAAAGATGACCTCGCCAGCGGTCATGCAACCATATCCTCAAGAACCTTGGCTGATTTCAAACCGGAATGGGCTGCCGAGAAGGCTGGAGATATAGCAAAGATGATTGATGCACCCATAACTGGAGATGCTGGCAAATACGACGTGATATTTGATCCGCTTTCAATAGGCAATCTCCTATCCATGGTGGGGCAATTCACATCTGCGATGGCCGTTGAAGCAGGATTTAGCTTTTTGATGAACAAAATAGGAGAGAAAGTGGCTGATGAGCAATTCAATTTCAGAGATGCCGGCAACCTGCCAAATGGCTACAACACGAGAAAGTTTGACGATGAGGGTGTGCCCACCAAAACCACCAACATAATTGAAAATGGAGTTCTTAAAACCTATCTTCTCAACACAAGCTATGCTAAGAAGTATGGAATGGAGAACACGGCAAATGCGGGGCTCATAATGCCGAGGCCATGGAACCTCTATGTGCAACCGGGAGACTTTGAGGATGTTGAGATTTTTGATATTCAGCACGGATTGTATGTGACAAATATATGGTACACGAGATTTCAGAATTATGTAAAGGGAGACTTCTCAACCATACCTCGTGACGGCATATTTCTCATTGAGCACGGCGAGATAAAGAAGGCGGTGAAGAACATAAGAATAAGTGACAACATACAGAGAATGCTGATGAACATAGATGCTCTCGGAAAGCATGTGCACCAGATACACTGGTGGGAAGCAGAAACGCCCGTGTTCACTCCGTACATAAGGATTAGAAATGTGGGCATAACCCGTGCAACCCAGTGATTTCACCACAATTTTTTAATATTTCTCGCCACTTCTGGCAACTATGATCATAATCTCTCTGGGTGGCTCCATAGTGGCGGGTGAGGAATGGAACTGTCAATATCTCCAATCATTTAGAAATTTTATGGATAATAATCCGGAGAAAAAGGCGATTGTGGTTGGCGGCGGCAAAACTGCCAGAAATTACATAAACATAGGCTCAAAATTGGGTCTGGACCAGTACTCTCTTGACACTCTGGGCATTGAAGCCACGCGCCTCAACGCTCGGCTTTTAATTACAAAAACTACTTATCCCCACATTCCCCGCACCATTGATGAAGCCGTATTTGCCACTAACACTTACAAAAATGTGGTTATGGGCGGAACTGAGCCGGGGCACACCACCGACGCAGTCTCTCTAATGTTGGCTGAGAGATTGGGTGTGGAAAAAGTGATTAACATGACCTCTGTGGGCGGCATATACGAAGAAGATCCGAAAAGAAATAAGAATGCAAAGAAAATTGACAGACTGAGCTACGAGGATGCAGAGAGATTTTTCTTTGAGCGCAGAATGGTGGCAGGATTGAACATACCCTTTGATTTGCTGTCCCTTAAAATAGCCGAGCGCAGCGGCATAAAGATACACATCATAGGAAAGGATATTGAAAATTTGAAAGCTGTTATTGACGGTGAACATAATGTGGGAACAGTTATTGGATAGCCTCACTTTAGACATGAGAAGGAGAAAAAAGAGCCTTCTTGCTTTTGTGCCGTTCATCATAGCAATGGTATGGGTCATTCTTCTCTTCATCTCTCCTCTTACTCAGGCCTCTGGCACAATATATTTGGGCAATCAAGGAAAGGTTAGTCTTCCAGACAACGCGCACAACATCACTGTGGAAGTTCAAAATCCTGTGGCAAGAGCTGTTTATCTAATAGGAGATATAATGTGCCATCAGCATGCAGATCGCTCATTTTTCATTGATGGAAATCAGATGCCGTTCTGCGCCAGATGCACAGGTATATTTTTGGGCTTAGCATTTGGATTTTTAATCGGTGCGCTCTACGATATCAGAATGGGGCCTTTGCTGTATTTCATCATGATAATTCCTTTAGGTTTAGATGGAACACTACAACTCATAACGCCCTATGAGAGCACAAATTTTATCAGAATTGTGACAGGTATGCTAACTGGCACCTTTTCTGCATTGGTATTTGCGTACATTTTCTCCGATTATTCATCCTGATGCACTTTTTTCCAAACCACCTTTCCAGCATATTCTATTTTGATGACGCGATGATATGGTATCATACCCCCATCTTTCCTGAATATGAACTTATCACCCATGTCTTCAATTTCATCACCACTCATTGTTCTGTATCCCCGCGGATCAATTCTATCCACATAGTAAACGACAATCTTTGAAAAATCCGTATCTGGACGCCATTTGTACTCATTTAGCGTTTTGCGGACCATCTTTTTCGCCTCTTTGTGTACTTTACATACTCGTATCCGATCAAATGAACCACGCCCGCCACCACTATCCAAGAGATTACCACGGTGTATATGTCGTAAAGTCCGAAAAGCAAGCCTTCGGAGCCCAGTGTAAGAACAAGTATCAATGACCCATAGGTCTTGCATCCAAAAAGTGGAAATATTCTACGCCATTTCATGCGCACGGCTAAATATCCAACAAGGGTGTAAATAATCAGAAAAATAAAAACATAATCGCTCATGGATATTGAACCGAGCATTACTATGAAACTCAGAGTGTTTGTGTACACACTGGACCAGCTAACATAGTACTTTTCCACAACTATTCCTATGTATATCACCAGCAATGCGCTCAGTATCGTTGCGAGCTGAGGACTTATTATGGTATCCATTCTCACAATGCAATGTTCACTCAGAATTTAAACTTTCGTCAATTATAACTGCGCCCTCTTTGCGAAGCTCGTCAATCAGAAACTTTGCCCACTTCAGCTTCTTACTCTTTCTCTCCATGCTTTTTCCATATTTGTAACGAGGCTTGGAAAAATCAAATCCTATTAAATGGACTATCGCGCCAAAATGCACTGCCAAAAACACGCATCTGTCCCCATCAGTGAATCCTCCAAAATTGTAAATGTTCCACAGAGGCTCAATCTGAGTAGTTCCAAATTTTTTGTCAAACATGGTGCTGTACTTCAGCTTGGAGGTATTATCACCATGCGCGTGCACGCCCACAATTGCTCCAGAATCAAGAATAGCCTCCAAGTTTCCGTCCAGATCTGTGAGCACTATCTTTGGCTTTATTCCATAGTTCATAAGAATCTCAACCGAGTCGTCAGCCGCTATTATCGGATATGTTTCTTTCATATTTTCAATATCTCTCTCAAGTTGCGGTGAATTGCCAATCACATATACTTCCTTTCCAACCGCCCTTTTAAGCTCATCTATCTTCACAATATCATCGCCCAACATAGAGGAGAGAAGGTTCCTTGCACGAATCTCGCGAACTCTTGAGAACTCAAAATCATCTTCAATTTTCCTGTAAAGAGACATCCACCGATTCAGGTTCATATTCAACACTCCTGAGCCGCCTGTGCATCATCGCTGCAACAAGCGCTATGAATATGCTGCTTGCCACCATAACTAGAATTGGAACTATTGAAGCTCTGCTTATTGCGTTCATCAGGAGAAGAATGTAATCTAAAAGCGCGTATATTATTATGCCCAATGATAGGGTGGACAGAAAACCAATCCAGAACTTTCTGTTGTACTCGCCGCGGTGTATCCAAATATCCAGAGTTTTACCACCTTCGCGAACCAGCACTGCGAACACGAACCACAGCACGAAAGTGTGGAAGAAAAGGGTTGCTTGCACACTGAAAACTGTGTTTCTCTGAGCCTCTGTATATCCAAAGTTCAATCCTGCGAGGAGTATTATGCCAGCAAGAACATCCGCTAAAAATGTGAGTTTTGCCTCGGTAAGGGCCTCTTTTGTGTATAGCACTATACTTCTAATGCGTGCACCAACGCCGTAAGACCTTTCCAAAAAGTACAGGCCCAATGTAAGGGTAATAATTGTCCACGCGAAGGTGCCCGGATCAATGAGATTCCACTGCGGATATATGAAGCGTATGTACAGAATGAACAATGAAGATAGAGCATAAGCCAAGAAAATAAGAGCAATGGGCATTAGTATTCTGCGCATCATCTTTTTGTCTTTAAGAGCTTTCACGATTATGTAGTACGTGCTCTCAATGTTCTTGGACTGCCTCACTATCACTCTTTTTAGGTGCTTTATGGGTCTCTTTGAATTGATAACAGGAATTATGAACTCATCTTCACTTCCATCACTTACAAATATGATATCCTTTGGATTCACTTTTTTAAGGACGATATCAAGCTGCTTACCAATAATCTCATCGCTTTTGAGACCCACATCTTCGTGACCTGTAAGAATTGCAACTTCCACATCCTCTCCATCCTTTTTGAGGCGGTCGTAAGTGGACACTGCTGAGAAAATGGCGTTTGCATCAGAGTCCTCAGGATCCGCAAGTGCAAGGGCGGTGGCAGCTTTTATGCAGGCCTCTCTTCCTATAATTGGACCCTTTACCTTTGCCTTTCTCCCCAAATCGTCGTCTCGGTCCACTGTGAGTATTAAAGTTTTCACTATGGCTCTATATCTCCATCTCAATATTAAGCTTTTTGTGAATATTTTGATTACAAGTTCATCAACTCGTATATGAGGAAGTATGTGGAGAAGAGAATAAGAAACGCACCGTAATAACGCTGCAATTTTTTAGCGTGGAGTGTGATTGCCAATTTCGCACCTAAATAAGAGCAAGGAATTACACCAAGTGTTAGAAGAAGAGTGATGAGCCAATCAATATGGCCAAGATACCAGTGCACCAGAACGGCAGGTAGAACACCTAACAGAACAACTGCAAGAGACGTACCAACAGCTTTTTTTATATCCATTCCCAGCAAAACCAAAACTGGGACCACGAGTATCCCTCCACCGTTGGCAAGCAATCCGGACAGCAAACCTATGAAAAATCCTGCAACATAAAATATCCATGCTTCTCGTATAGTCTTTTTTCCATCTGATTTTTTAAATATGAAACGAAGAGATACGTACATTAAAAAAAATGCAGTTAAGAGCATCAGAGTTTTTCCATCAATGTATTTTGTGAGATATGCGCCTATGAGAGAGCCAGGAATCATGGTCAGAAGAAGAACTTTAACTTTGCTCCAGTCTATCATATCCACCCGCTGGTACTTCCATGTGGCTATGCCTGAAGATATTAAGGTCATGGGCAAGGGACTGCCCAGAGCTATTAAAGGTGGCACAGAAAACAGAACTCTCAGAAACGGAGTGCTTATGGAGCTACCCCCAAATCCGAACATTCCAGAAAGGATTCCTATCAGCGCTCCCAAAAGCACCATGTAAATCATTGTGAGTGGATCCACGCCACACCTAAATGCCGCATTTTATTATATGTTTTCCTCAGTATTTGGGATTTCATCTATTTGGAGAGTACAGCTTTCTCATTATCAACGGGGTGATTACCGAGGAAATTATCACATAGGTTATTGTGGTTGCTATTATTGCTGAGCCAGTGGCCATGGAAAATATGCCACTTCCGTAGGCGAGAGTTGCAATAACAAGAGCAACTTCCATTTCGGGAGTCATTCCCACACCCACTCTCAAAGAGTCTCGCGTGCTTAGAGTGCCTAACTTTGCACCGAGTCCACAGCCAATTAGTTTGCCCGTGAAAACCAGCGGAATGATCAGAAGGAACAGAAGATTGAATCTTGAAAGCAGGTTGAAATCCACCAAAATTCCAACTTTAACAAAGAAAACTGGAATGAATATGCTGTATGCTATCCCACGAAGTATGTTTATTATCTTTCTTTCCTGAGTTGACTGGCCCACGAACAAACCTGCAAAAAACGCCCCTGTTATGGGCGCAATTCTTGCAAGCTGGGCAAAATAAGCGAATAGGAGCATTATGCCAATGGTTATGCTCACAAGTCCAAAAGGGGTATGAAGAAAGTTATCCGCATGATTCATTGTTTTCTCAATAAATCCGTACTTTGCAAGGAAGTATATGGCTATGAAAAACAACGCAAGACCCACCGCGAGTTCCAATATCTCGCCCATGCTGAGCACGAGGGTCACTAAAATTATGCCAAAAACATCATCTGCAACCGCGGCGGTGAGTATGGTGTTGCCAACCTTGGTGTTTAAAATGTTCATGTCCATCATTGTTCTAACAGTCACCCCAACACTGGTAGCTGTGTAAATAGTGCCAAGAACCATCGCCTGCTTTAATGAGAATCCTAAAAAGTAGAGAGCAAATACCAAGCCCAATGAGAATGTTATGAGCACTCCAAAGAATCCTGTTAACATAGCTATCTTTCCGCTTTTCTTCAGGTCCGATATGTTGGTTTCCATGCCTGAGAGAAAAAGCAGAAATATTATGCCCATATCAGCAAAGAAATCAAAGGCAGGATGTTTGATATCTAAATTCATTGAAAAATGGTAA
>CAYRMJ010000042.1:0-12057 GCA_964425415.1 uncultured Thermoplasmata archaeon
CCGCCCCATATTCCACCGCCCAATGAAAGTCGGCGGTCAATCAATAGAGTCTTGAACCCATTAACTCCTAGCTTATAAGCCGCATAGAGACCCGAAGGTCCTCCACCAACCACCACCGCATCCACAGACAAAGAATCCTTCAAAACGCGGAAGTATTCGTCAATTATAATCTCTGATATGCGAGTTTCAAGGTCCATGCGGGGCCATGTCCCTGAGGGATATATTATTTTCTCATATATTTAGGTATGCCTAAAATATTTAGATAAGTTTAAATACAGTTTTGCAATTCACAACTGATGCGCTTATCTGAGCTCAAGCCGGGCGAGTACGGAATAGTTAAGGAGATACATGGAAGTGGAGTTTTGCACAGAAGACTGCTATCCATGGGCCTGCTTCCCGGCTCGGTCATCAGGATGGTGCGGGCTGCGCCGTTTGGAGATCCGGTTGAGTATGAAATAAGGGGTTTCTTCATCTCACTACGAAAGAATGAAGCGTCCTACGTGGAGATTGACAAAATCGTACCTCTATATCTGATTCCCGACAACACGGAGGTGAGGGTGGTTTTCATAGATGGTGGTGTGGGATTCATAAAGAACATGAGCGCAATGGGCATATCTCCGGGCAAGAGCATAAAGGTCATAAAGAGATGCTGCCCCATGCAGGTTCTCACTGATGCAGGAATGCAGAACATCGGCAGGGGCATGGCATTCAGAGTTTTTGTGAGGTGAGCATGAATGCTGGTTGCTCTGGCTGGAAATCCCAACACTGGAAAGAGCACCATTTTCAACGCGCTCACCGGAATGAAGCAGCATGTGGGCAACTGGCCCGGGGTCACGGTGGAGAAGAAAGAGGGTTATTTTGAGTACGAAGGCAAGAAAATAAAGGTTGTAGATCTGCCCGGCACTTATTCGCTGAGCGCATATTCACTTGAAGAGCTCGTTGCGAGAAACTTTATAATTGAAGAGAAGCCAGATGTGATAGTTGATGTCATTGACTCTTCCAATCTTGAGAGAAATCTCTTTCTCCTGACTGAGCTTCTTGAGCTTCATCGTAATATTGTGGTGGCTATGAACATGTTTGATGAGGCAAAGAAAAAATATGATATTGATGTGGATAAGATGGAGAAGCTGCTGGGCCTTCCAGTGGTGCCCACGGTGGGCATAAGGGAGGAGGGCATAGAGAATATAAAAAAAGCAATAGTGAATGGAAAATTCAGACCACGGAGAGTTGAGTATCCAGAGGACGTTGAAAAGAGAATAGCAAAGGTGGAAGAGGGAGTGAAAAAACTGGGTCTGGAGCCATCAAGATGGTTTGCCATACGATTAATTGAGAACGATGCGGATGTTGTTAAGACCGTAGCTGATATGGGCGGAAAGAAATTGCTCCATGATGTGGAGCACATTCGCCATGAGATTGAAGACATATACGGTGACGATGCGGAGAGCGTAATAACTTCTTTTCGCTATTCATTTGCCCATGGGTTGTTTCACGAGGTTGCAGAGCCCATCAATGTGGGCGGAGTGACAATAACTGATATGATTGACCATGTGGTCACGCATCGCATCTTCGGTTTGCCGATATTCGCTGCGATAATGTACCTTGCATTTCAGTTTGTGTTCCTGGTTGCTGCACCATTTCAGGATGCCATAGATCTGTTATTCAACGGAAAGGACACCGCTGGGGGGCATATCAGCGGATTGGTGGACTTGTCGTATCGGTGGATGCTCAACTTCATGCCCCCATGGCTCTCCTCCTTTATAAACCACGGAATGCTTCGTGGTCTCGGTGCGGTTTTGACCTTCACACCAGTGATAATGCTCCTGTTTCTAATTCTCTCATTTCTTGAGGATTCCGGATACTTGGCGAGGGTGGCATTTTTAATGGACAGCATAATGAAGAGAATGGGTCTTGAGGGAAAGGGCGTTATACCTCTGATGCTTGGATTCGGATGCAACGTGCCCGCGGCAATGGCCACGAGAACTCTCAAAAACCAAAACGAGAGAAAATTGAGCCTTGCTCTCAATCCTCTCATTCCATGTGGCGCTAGAATTCAGGTGTTTGCATTTCTCTCTTCAATATTCTTTCCAAATGATTCTGCGCTGGTGCTGTGGAGCCTTCTTATCCTCTCAATGCTCGTGGTTTTCCTTTTAGGATTCCTGTATTCAAAGACCATATTTCGTGGCAAGACGGAGCCGTTCGTTCTTGAGCTTCCGCCTTATCGCATGCCCACTTTGAAGGGCATATCCATCCACATGTGGGAGAAGAGCGAGGGCTTTCTTAAAAAAGCAGGAACCATAATAGTTGGTGCCGCAGCCATAATATGGATATTCGCCGCTTTGCCATGGGGCGTGGAGTACGGCTCTCCTGAGAGTTACATAGGTATGTTCGCCAATTTCATAGCTCCAGCAGGCACGCTCTTCGGGTTAACACCGCAGGCCATAATTGCCCTGTTCTTCGGATTCTTCGCAAAGGAGGTGGTGATTGATGTTCTATACGTTTTATTTGGTAGCAAAGGTGCCATACTGGCGGCCATGCGCCCCGCTCAAGCTTATTCGTTCATGCTCTTCATGCTGTTCTACACTCCCTGCGTGGCCACATTAGCGACAATATACGGAGAGACAAGGAGCAAAAAATTTGTGCTGTTCGTGATAGTTGAAGGCTTCGTTCTTGCAGCATTATCATCTGCAATCTTTTACTTTGTGGCTTCTGCACTGGGGGTGGGAGCGTGAACATGGAGGATAAATTGAAACTCTCTGTTATTTACTCACTTCTCCCCGCAAGCCTCGGAGCTGCGTATGGCTTTTACTCTTTGATTGGATCTTATTGCACCAACTTATGCTGGATTGCAGGATTTCTCTCGCTCTTTGGATTGAAGTTTGTGGACAAAAAGGCAATGCAAATCTTGGTCTTTGTATCCCTTGTGGCTCTGAGCCTGGGCGCCGCGGCAATCATCCCAGTGCTGGGCGCTTCAGGTGGAATTATGGATGCTTTCGTTGTGCTTTTATCCTCCATTTTAATGTTCAGAGGAATGAAAAACACATACCTCATGCTATACGATGGTCTATCCTTTTATCTGGTGGGTCTGTTTCTCACTCTCGCATACGCAGTAATTCAGCTCTTCATAGTTGGAGCAGGGTACCTTGATTATCTCATCTCTTGCTTGGGTGAGTCATGCCCACCATACACCATTCCAACTTATTTCCCAGCTTTGCTATTTTTATCCACCGTTCCTGCGCTTTACCCGTACTTCCAACGCACAAAATTTAGGAGAAATGTCCATGATAAAGAAGGTTCTTGAGAGGATATGCGCCGGCTGGACCCTTGCGGAGATTTCACAGAATTTGAACATGGAGTATTCAGCTTTGATTTCAATGCTTGAGCATCTGGTCAAGCTTGGCTATCTCACAAAGGGCACAAAAACGGATACTGGAACTTGCAAAACATGCCCTCTGAGGGAGCATTGCTCTGAGAGAAACTACACGATTTATTTTCTCACCGATAAAGGTAGGAAAATCGCAGGTTCATGCGAGCCGCTCAGGACAGATATCTCTTCGTGAGCAGTGCCTGCACTTTCCGGGGCGGTGATGGTTGCGGTGCACCTCACCAGTTTTCATTGCTCTTCTCATCTCTTCAACTTTCTTAAGCATTATCTCCTTCAGGTCCTCCTCGTATTCAATTTTGAACACCTGAGGTCCGTATTTTAGCAACCCGTAGGGAGTGTGCCCGTAATTCTCCTCCACAAGCACCATGTATGCGGTGAGCTGCATGATGTGCGAGAACAGAGGACCCTTTGGAATGCGCCCTGTTTTGATTTCCACCGGCACGTATTCATCTCCTATCTTTATGAGAAGATCCGGTCTACCCCATATTCCATACCTTTCGCTCTTTAGCAGGGGCGATTTTTCAAGGTCATCCACATATATGATTTCTCCATCCGGAAGCTGCAACTCCTTGCGAATTTCGGAGTACTTGAACTCTTTTTTTATAGCAATATAAAAGTAAAATGTGGCTAAAATGAGCCAGAGAATAGATAAAATCTCAAGAGTATAGCCGAGCTTGAAATCAGGAGCCATTATGAAACTAACTGCGAGTATGGAAAACACCGTTGCGGCAAGAGGAAGAATGAGCATCATCTTTACAAATGTATCCTTCCACAGGAGTGCATAGCGATCCGATTTCCATAGAAAGAACATTGCTGCAGAGAGCCAGAATATAGCGATTATGTGAAATGTTATAGCCAGTGAGTACGAAGAGTAGAACATGGATATGCCCACAATGGCTACAACCGTTGCGCCCATGGCAAGATACATCACATTTCTCTCCGCATCTCGCTCTCCGTGTATCTCATGCATTCCGTCAATCGCTTTTTTGCTGAAATCTCTGTGCCTGTGCACCCCTTCAGATTCAATGTTTTTCTCCTCTCTGCTGAGCCACCAGCTCAATGGGCAGTACGAATACTTTTCAATGTCTCCCGCGGAGATGTAATCCACAGTGAAACTATGAGAAAAAGTGTATATAATCCTATCGGTGCACGGATAAAAAAGCACTGAGTATATTGAACACACGGCCACAGCATAAAAATGCAAACTTTAAAATATGGTTTGCAATTGAAGTCCGAATGAGCAATGTGCTTCAAATATTAGCTGCAGTATTCGTGTTGTTCTTCCTTCCCGGATACACACTCATAAATATGCTATTTCCAAAGAGAGGTGAGTTAGACCTTGAGTACGACCAGCTTTACAGGGTAGGGTTGGGAATGGGAATGAGCATGGTGATTTCAATTCTCACTGGATACGTTTTGGGGTATTTTGCTCTACTCTACGCCATATATATATGGATTGTGCTTTTAAATCTCTCAGGGCTTTTCTTTCTCATAGGCTATCTTCGGGGTGGGTATCCTACAATTAGAGAGTGGATTGGACTTGACGAACAGGACCCAAAGGACCAGATTGTGCTGTTGGAGAATCTTTTGAAAGAGAGAAAACTCCAAGTTAAAAAGTTGGGAGAGATTGAAAGATTGATAAGAATGAATCCAAGACTCTCAAAAAAGTACTCTGAAGAACGCAAAAAGATTCTTGAGAATATAAGAAAACTGGACGAAAGGATTGACAAGCTAAAGGGGGTATTAGATGAAGTATAAATTAGTGGTTGCAGTGAGAAGCGATATAAACATATCATGTGGCAAAATCGCAGTACAGGTGGCCCATGCCGCGGTGGAATGCACACTAAAATCAGAGAGAGTGAAGAATCCGTATTTGAAAGATTGGCTTAGGGAAGGACAGAAAAAGGTTGTGGTGAAGGTTAAGAGCTTAGAAGAGATATACAAGATTGAATTTGAAGCAAAAAATTTAGGTCTTGTGACGGCAACAATCAAAGATGCGGGACTAACCGAAGTGCCACCAGGAACGGTAACATGTGTGGGCATAGGCCCAGCTCCGAATGAGATTGTGGATAAGGTTACTGGATCTCTGCCGTTGCTATGAAAAAGATAAGAGTTTTAGGAATTGACGATTCGTATTTTAAGCCGCATCATTCTGGAAAGGTTGCCATAGTGGGAGTGGTCATGCGCGATGGAAATTACATAGAAGGTTTTTTAAAGAGAACTGCCACGGTTGACGGAAATGATATAACTGATTGTGTAATGGATATGCTAAACTCAAAGTACAGGGATCAAATAAAAATTATAATGACACAGGGCATAACCTTCGGGGGATTCAATGTTCTTGATGCAGAGGCCGTTTACAAAGAAACAAAAGTGCCTGTTATAGTGGTGTCCAGAAGGCATCCTAACATTGAGAGAATTGAGCTTGCGCTAAAAGCCAACTTTGAAGATTGGGAGAGAAGATTAAAGCTCATTAAGAATACTCCAATTGAAGAGATGAGAAATGGGCCTTGGACCATATATGTGCAACGTGTGGGCATTGAAAAGAGATTGGCGGAAGAGATAATAAGAAAATTCACAGTTCGTGGAGCGGTACCAGAGCCAATAAGAGTTGCGCATCTCCTCGCCTCAGCATTGTACTTTGGAGAGTCTAAGGGTAAGCCCTGACATGTCTTTCGTACGTAGTTAGAAGCACTGGAGATAGCACCACGGTCAGTAGGGTTACTATAATAACAGCTGCAAACATCTCCCCATCAATTATGTTTTTCTCGTACGCTATGCTCAAAAGCACCAATTCTAAAGCTCCACGTCCACCCATAGCCAAACCGATGAACGCAGATTCGCCACCACTCACACCTCTCAACTTTGCGCCGAGACCACAACCTATGAACTTTCCTAAAATAGCCATGATAGTTACCACAATAACCACAATGAGACCTTTTAGACCCATGGAGAACTTGGATAATATGCTTCCCAGCTGCAATCCAACATATCCAAAGAAGAGTGGTGTGAAAACCGCATGAGACATGGGCTCAATATCATCCACCAAATCCTCGTACGCTACACGTCTCCTCAGCAAAGGACCCACCTTTGAGCCCCACTGTCCTATTATCAACCCTGCAATATAGGCACCAATTATGCTTTGCAATCCTGAGTATTGAGCAACTATAGCAAATAGAATGGCAAATAGAAACGTAAATGTCAATAGAAGCTTCTCTCTCTGAGGGCCAGTGCCTATCAAATGGTCAATCACCCGATACCTCTCCATCAGATACGGAACTAAAATTAAAGAAAGTGTGATGAAAAGCACCAATTTTGATGAGATAATAATGAGATAAGAGGTGGTTAGGTTTTCTCCAAGAGCTATTGAACCAACCATGCCTATCAAAAACACTGCAATTATGTCGTCCACGAAGCTTGCACCCATTATTATTGCATGGGTCTTCTTGCTTAGTTGCTTTCTCATCAACACACGGGCGCATACTTCAACTGCGGTGTTTGATAGAACCACACTTATGAACAGTGAGGTTATCCATGTGTATCCGAGCGCATAAAGAGAGGTGAATATAAGAGCCATGGACATTGCAACTCCAAGCATTCCCACCAATATGCTTGTAATTTTGTTTTCCAAAAACGCATGAAAATCAGTGAGCAATCCGGAAAGAAGCATCAGAATTATTATTCCGAACTGACTGAATATTTTTAGAGTTTCATTGGGTACTATAACTCCCAATAAAAGAGGACTTAAAACTACTCCTCCAATTACCTCTCCCACCAGACTCTGTATGCCAACTTTGCTAAGCAGAAGTCCTATGAAGCGGGCGAGAAATATGAGCAAAAGAAGTGAGAGCAAAAAGCTATCAATGGTCAAGGGCCATCACTGAATATAATAGTACTCAAGAGCTGCGTATTTTGAGTCTCTTCTCCTGCGCTCAAGATAGTTGTAAATGGTAGCATGCTTGCTGCCCTGTAAAAGCATTTCAATGGCTCTTTTTGCAGTCTCAAGCTGATGGTATTCGCCAATTATTGCAACAGTATTGCCGTAAAGGGATATGTCAGCCCCACTGAGTTCCTCTATTATGCGACGTGTCTTTCCGTTCTTCCCAATTATGCGTCCTTTGAGAACACGCATACGGTTTTCCCGTTTTCCCACAAATTCTTTTATATCTATTTCCTCAAAGTACACATCCTCACGAAATATTCTCCACGCACGTTGCGGTGAAAATCCATCGCCTATTGCTTCCACAAACTCACGTGCCTTCAATGCCATAAACGCATCTGCATCTCTATCATCAATGGACACGTCTCCATACTGTGAATCCACACTTATCTTCACACCTGTCAGATCTTCAACTCTCTTTTTGGTCTCTCCGTCATGGCCAATTAGCACGCCAATACGGGATTTGGGTAGCTTGAGATATATCATGGCTCCACCTCCAGCTCCTTCAATATTTCGTCTACACTTAAATTTACCCTCAATCTTTTAGCTAAATTTGCTATATTGCGAACATCACGGAGTAAGAGTGCCTTGGCAAGAGGATGCGTGGATGGCACTGCTTGGCCCACATCAATTATCCACGGCTCATCGTTCCATACGAGTATGTTGTACTCGCTCAAATCCCCGTGGATGAGCTTTGCATCTAACATTTTTTTCATCTCGCTTACAATCTCAAATAATATTTCTTTTTTAACACTTTCCATGGAATTTTTTAGGAGAGGCGCTGGATGGGTTTCATCACCTACGTAATTCATAACCACTATGTTTTTCCACATGTCCCTAGGCGCAGGAACTCTCACTCCTGCCTCGCTGTATGTTTTGAGGTTTCTGTACTCTTTTTTGGCCCAAAGAAATATTATGTTGTCTTTGGTTTTGTGAACATTTGCAAAGCGATCGTCACCATCTATGTACCTGTAAAGAGTTTTGTAGTTTTGCCTCGTGATAACGTAAGTTTTAACTGCCAGCAGATTGTCCTCCTTGTCGCGAGCTCTGAAAACCACCGCCTCTTTGCCGCTGGAAATAGGAAACTCCACAATATCAATCGTTCTTTTTAAAAGCTTGTAGAATGCCAGAAGAGTGCGACGATCAAAAACATCTCCGTAAGTCTTCTTATCCTCCTCACTCCTTATCTTTTTCTCACGATACGGCACTATTCTGTCCAAAGTCTCTTCAATATCACCCTTCATCTCCCGAACACATCCAGTATCTCAGGCAGTTTTTTACTTTTACTCAGATGAGCCGCTTGGTTTCTGGTGTAGCGATAAACCACATCAGCTTTCTCATCCTGAAATTCCCAAGGTCTTATTACTATCAGATCCCCCTCCTTTATCCACATTCTTCTCTTTATTTTGCCCGGAATACGCGCCATTCGTGACTTTCCATCGGCGCACATTACCATCATACGCCCACCGCCAAGTATCTTATCTACTATCGCAAACATCTCTCCTTTGTTGCGGTCGGGCAAGGGCACCCTTATGATTTCTTCTCCTTCTTCACCCATTGTTACTCCATATCACAGAACTCTATATTAATTTATCGCATTCAAAAAGAAAAATAGAGGACTTTTTAGTGCCCTGCACCAACTTCGTCTGCAATGTCATCAAGGTCCAGTGAGACAAGCTTGACCTTCGTCGGCACGCCATCTTCGCTCCAGCCCCGAGCCATGTAGTACTCGTCCAGCATGCTCTGCAATTCCTCTTCCGTGACGTACGCTCCTGCACTCTTTCCCTTGGGTATTGGGTCATGAGTAACACGGTAAGGTAGAGTGTCATCCTTTCTGCTGAAGCCCTCGCGCACGTTAAAAGCCCTTGCAAGATTGTATATTCTCTCTCCAATCGTCATCAGCTCTGAGTTGCTGAACTCAATTCCTGTCACCGCTTTTAGAAGCTCTGGAAAGCCCTCAAGGAAGAACATGTGCCTTGAGAACTTGCACATTCCAACTGCATCATAAACCTGCATGAGGTCCTCGTGCGCCTTGACCTCAAAGCCTTTGTTCTTCGCACTGAGCCTGTCTATTCCCTCAAACTTCCACCATTTACCAACCAACTCGGTGCCGTAAACTCCCGCGGTGAGATGGCATGCGCCACGATAGGAGACTGCCATCGCCAGAGCCATGCCCTTTATGCCACGCACATCGTAAGCAGGGAGCTCCATACCCTTTACATGTATGGCGAATTTCTCGCTCCCCTTTCCAAGCTTCTCGCTTGCAGCCTTGCTTCCATCAGCGAGCAGTGCGCCAAGCTTGCCCTCACGGTACGCCATCCTGCGCAGCGCTTCTGCTGCAGCTTCCACGTTTCCGAATTTCAATTCAATGCCATCCGTGTCCTCCTTAGTTAGCAATCCTTTCTCGTAAGCTTCCATGGCCCAGCCGATGGTCACGCCGGCGGATATGGTGTCCAATCCGTACTCGTCACAGAGAAGATTAAGATATGCCACCGCCTCAGGATCATCTATTTCAAGCTCTCCACCGAGGGAGTAGAGGGTTTCATATTCCGGACCGTCAACCTTCTCACCCTTGCGGTACTTTGTGAGCTTGAAAACCTGTGAGCACGGCTTCGTGCAGTTCGGACACGGATTTCGGCCATCGCGGAACTTTGGCACCCAGTAATACGGATCGATGCCAAGAAGCTCGCCCTCCTTCGCATTATCGTAAAAGCTCTGGAAATAGCCCCACTGCCAGTTTCTAGTTGGGAACGTGCCACGCTCCAGATTCATCCAGCGCAGAAATTCTCCGCTTCCATAGCCCATGTCGTCCTTGGTGGCTGGATGCTCCTTTATTATCTTAGCCCACTTCGCAATGAGTTTCATCAACTCTCCCTTGTTTGCAACCTCAGGTTCCTTGGTACCGCGAACCACTATGCCCTTCAGCTTTTTAGATCCGAAAACTGCACCAATTCCAGTTCTTGCAGCTTGTCTCTCCTCAAAATCCACACCGCTTATCTTGCTGAGATTCTCACCTGCAGGGCCAATAACTGCGGTGCTGACCTTTCCGTACTTCTCCTTCAGAATTCTCTGCGCCTCCTTAGTGGTCTTGCCCCAGAGCTCCGAAGCAGGTTCAATGGAAACATCATCATCCACAATCTTTATTATCACCGGCTCATCGCTCTTTCCCTCAATTATCATCGCTGCATATCCCGCCTTCCTCAACTCTGGACCCATGGGCGCTCCTGCAACCGTTCTCCCAAATCCCCCAGTAAGAGGAGATTTTGCGCCCAATGCGGTTTTGCTGGCGGTGGGTATTCCGAACCCTGTAAGCGCTCCTGGAGCGATTATTATCTTGTTCTCCTCGCCCAGAGCATCTGCGTTTTTCGGTATTTCTCTGTACATGAAGTGTGCCACAAATCCAAGGCCTCCGATGTACTTCTTCACCAAGTCCTCCTTGATCGGTTCTTTCTTCACTTCCCCATTGCTGAGGTTTATGCGCAGAATGTTTCCGTAATTCATATCAATCACCACTCGGAGAATGGAAAATGCGAATATAAGGGTTCGTTATGTCCCCCCATACATATCATTTTGAAAATGCGCTCATGACCTCTGCAAATATCTCCATTCCTTTCCTTATGTCATCTTCGCTCGCAGCGTAGGAGAAGCGAATGTGCGATTTGGCATTGTCACCAAAAGCCTCGCCCGGAGTGCAGAGCACCCCACGCTTCACTGTTTCCTTCACCACATCAATCACGTTGTCCACATGTACCTTTGGAAACATGTAGAATGCACCCTTTGGAAGATTTGGCTCCACTCCCGGAATATCTTTTAGGAGAGAGTACATTAAATCTCTGCGTCTCCTGAAGTATTGCATCATGTAATCCACATAATCCGAAGCCTCCTTGAGAGCTATGATTGCTGCGTATTCAATGGGGCTCTGTGGACATGCCACGGTGTAATAATGTATCTTTCCTATCTGCTCCACAAACTCCTTCGGTGCTATGAGGTATCCCAGTCTCCAGCCGGTCATCGCAAATTCTTTGGAAAAAGAGTTTATGAACACCAACTTGTCGTACTTACCGAGAAATGTCTGGGGCGGTGAATCGTAAACCATGTTGAAATACACCTCATCGGATATGATTATCAGGTCGTTATCCTCCGCGAGGTCAACGATCATCTTTATTGCAGATTCGTCAAGCACCCCTCCAGTGGGGTTATTTGGAGAGTTTACAATAATTGCCTTGGTGCGAGGTGTTATACGATCTTGAATATCTTCCTGCATAGGAACGAAATCGTGCTCTTGATAAAGGGGATACGCAACTGGCTTTCCTTCCGCAATTCTTATGTGCGGCTTGTAGAGAACGAAGCCCGGATCAGGATAAAGAACCTCGTCTCCTGGACCAACTAAACTGAGAATCGTGGCCATGAACCCCTCAGTGGCTCCAACGGTCACCAGCACATTGTCCCCCGAAAAATCCCCGTAGCTGGAGTATTTCTCCGCAATCAATTCACGAAGCTCCGCAAATCCCTTTGATGGTCCGTATTTGTTGTAGCCCTTCTCCACCCCTTCCATTATGGCTCTTTTCACCACTTCTGGAGGATGAAAATCAGGCTCCCCTAGCCCCAGATTGATCACCTTGCCCTGTGCAAGGTCAAAAATCTTGCGAATTCCCGAAAGCTCAATGTTCTTTACTCTCTCTGAGAACATAGTGGGGCATGGCATTGGAGAATTAAACCTTTCCTATGAAGGGGC
>CAYRMJ010000043.1:0-11465 GCA_964425415.1 uncultured Thermoplasmata archaeon
AAACTCTTTTGAACTTTGAAGGCGGGTTGTTTAGCTCTGCGGAATCCAGACCAACACCCAAAATCTCTGATAGATAGGGGGTAGCATCTTCCAAAGTTTTCAAAGCGTCATCTTCTGGCAAATCTCTCAAAAATGACAATATTAGTGCGTATGAGCCTCTGAACTTTCTTTTTGCATCCTCAATTGCCGATATAAAGCCATCCATAAATGTATGAAACTTAACACCTCTTCTCATGTGTGCCTGAGGATCAAAGAATATTTCAGATCTTATTACATTCTCTTCGTGAGCTTTTTTTAGATAGTTCCACATGAGTTCATAGAAATCTTCGGTAGTTTGAAGAGTTCTTGTTCCAGCGTAGTATATGTTAAGAAAATCCTGAAGATTTTTGAATTGATACGCATCCTTGATCTCCTTTACCGATTTGTACTTCAATGGCACGTTGTTTCTTTTAGCAAATTTAAGCATCAGCTTAGGTTCAAGAGTTCCTTCAATGTGTATGTGAAGCTCAGCCTTGGGCAAAGAGCGTATTAACCAAGCAATGTCTTGCATGTGATGTAAGAAAAAAGAATTGTATAAATATTTTTTGATTTATAGCTATTGCCACCCCAATTTTCGTGGTATATCATCGTTCTTCTCCGCAAAGTCCCGTACAGGCTTGAGCACTCTTACAAGTTCATTAGCCACTGCATTTTTGAGGTCCATGGGATGCAGTTCTCCACTCTCATATATTTTTTCAAGCTCTTCATAGGAGTTTATTTTGATATCCCCACCCCACTTTTCAGGTCTCTCAATCAAAAGAGTGGCAGTGTAATAGTTAAATAGTATGTGTTTCGCAATTTGAAGCACTGGATTTCCTTCTACTTCTGGTGGGCAGTACGCTTTTTTCATCTTCTTTCTTATTTCATCCTCAGAATCATCTACAAATATGGCACTTCCAGCCTTGCTTTTGCTCATCTTCGCTTCAATGGGATCCATTCTACCTGTCCCTTTCAATCCTGCCAAAATAACAGTATGAACAGCAACGGGTTTTTTGTAGCCCAACTTTTCAGCCACATCTCTGGCCAACATGTGCGCGTGTCTCTGGTCCATGCCACCGAGAGCCACATCAATTTTCATATCAAATATATCCGCAACCTGCATGAAGGGGTATATTACTTTGGATGAGTCAAGCTCCGCTTCATCTTCTCTCCTGCCCATTATTGTCATTGCTCTTTTAACTCTTTTCAAAGTTGTTTTCTTTGCTATTTTTATAACCTTTTCCCAGTAGTTTTTGTTGGACACAAGCTCATCTGCCCAGAGATATTTAGGATTTATGCCCAGCGCTCCGAACACACCTTTCATGTACTCTCCCGCAAGCCTGATTTTTTCTATATCTCCTGAAAACTTATCGTTTATGTAAGCGTGCCAATCTGCGAGATAAACTGTCATATCTACCCCCGCATCCATCAAATCTCTAACTTTGTTGCCAATAATTAGGCCTGTTCCCAAATGAACACGTCCTGAGGGTTCAATGCCCACGTATCCTTTCACCTCTCCTTTTAACTTCTCCTCCAATTCATTTTCTGTTATGATTTCCACCACGTTGCGCGTAACTATATGGGATAGCATGGTTGGGTGTATGCGTGCTTACATAAAAATAATTATCCCTTGTTTACAATTGAGATTTTTTAGTTTCATTTTTCAATATGAAATAGAGATGTACATCTGTGTAGTATTTAGCATCTACATACAATATAAATTTAGCAAAATTCTTTCCTGAGTGATTGCTAATGGCTGAAAAATGCAGGTTTTTTAATTCTCCACTATTCAATGAAAATTTTTCCTCTTTTATTTCATTTTTGTTTAGCAAAAAAACAATTTTGCATTGAGCATTGCCATAATTCTGATTTTTTACGCTTATATTAAATTTAAGAGTGCTATTTACAGTGGCATTGTGCGGCCAGTTTTCAATTGCAATATCTATCTCTCTGTATTGAGTCGTATGTAGCTCTACGCTAAACCAGATTCCGATAGATACTAACATTAATGATAACATCAGAGCGGTGAATTTATCAGGCACGCTAATTTCAAGCTTGGGTAGGTCTGAGCTGGCAGATATAAAATATCCAATGATGGATATTAGCCCTAATACTAAAAGAATATTCAAAGGTGAAAGCATGGAGAATACTGCGAGGATAAGCGCAAATGCTCCGGATATTCCCAAAGAAACTCCAAAAGCCAGCAAAATCTTCTCCTCTTCATTCATATCTCTATATATGCATCCAACAACAAAAAATCCGGGAGAGAATAAAAATATTATTGCAACTCCTACAAATTTGATCCATGTGATGGGCAGAATTATGAGCGCATATGCCAGCACAGTTAGTAATGCCACGATGTCTTTATCCCTCATTGAAAGCCTCCTTGTGAAGATGCAACACATTTGTTCCCATATTTATAATTCTTGGATCATGAGTGGCTATTATCATAGTTGTTCCAAGCTCACTGTTTATCTTTTTAAATAAAGAACTTATGTTGTTAGTGTTTTCATCATCTAAATTTGAAGTTGGCTCATCTGCAATGATTATCTCAGGCTCATTTGCCAAGGCTCTTGCAATTGCACATCTCTGCATCTCTCCACCACTAAGTGAGTTTGGCATTTCATATTTCAAATGCTCAATGTTCAAGTATTTCAAAAGTTCCTCAACTCTATCTTTCCAGCGCTTCCCTGCGAGTTTTAAAGGTAAAGCTATGTTTTCCATCACATTCAGATCTTCAATTAGATTAAAGTTCTGAAAAATTATGCCTATTTTCTTCAATCTAAACTTTGCTCGCTTATCTTCAGTTAGTGCAAATATGTCCTTTCCATCAATAAGGACCGTTCCAGAATCAGGAGAATCTATTCCCGCAATGATATGAAGTAGAGTACTCTTTCCAGAACCAGATGGCCCTTCTATTAAGAGAATACTCTTTTTATCAACATCAAAGCTAATAGAATCTATAACTTTTCTCTTACCGAAGGTTTTTGATACTTCCCTAACTTCCACCAGTGCCACAAGACATAAAGTTAATAAGTGTATATATCTTTTGCGAACTGAAATGATTTCTCCCTTGCGATTCGTGGTCTCGCTCACAAAGCGTTCAAAGCTTACAGTTATAACCATCGCCATAGTAGTTCTATTTGTGACTGCTACCCTTATCATAGTTTACAGTTTTGAAATGAGCAACAAAGCACTCATTGAGAGGTTTGAATCAAATTATTATATAATCTCTTCCTCGGATAACCTATTAAAGAGCAAAATTAAAGAGAGTATACCTGATGCTGCTTATGTATGGATTGTGCAAGGAAAGGTGAACAATATATCCACATATATTATCGGAGTCAAAGATATCCATCATGTGCTAAATGTTGAGCTATCATGCCAGCCATCAAGTATAATTGTAGGCAAAAAATTGAATGTGAGTAAGTGGGCACATGTAGAATTTGAAGGAAAATCTTTAAATCTAACAGTTGATAGAAAAATGAGCTTTTCAATGTTCCCGGACACATGGGTGGTTGTGAATCACACAGTCATTTCCAGCGCAAGTCCTAATTTTGCCATAGTTTACAAAAAAATCAATGTTGCCGGATATGGCACAAGAAGTATGACGACTTTATCCACATTTTATGAAAAAACAGCTGAAGAAATATCTTTTGATTTGTTTATTCTTGACCTTATATCAATGGTAGTAATCTATTTGTTTATAAATGCGCTTCTTAGTATTGAGATAAGAGAGAATGTAAAAAAAATCGCCATTATAAGAGCCATAGGATCAACAGGTAAGAATATCGGTGGATTGTACTTCTTACGAGCATTGTATATTGGAACAATTGGCACTTTGATAGGTTTCTCCGCAGGAGTGATAATATCGTATTTATTGGCTGCGGTGATTCCTCTTTTTGGAATGATGACATACTTTTCCATTTACATACCACATGCAGTATTCTATGCTGATGTAATAATTGCAGTATTGGGAAGTTCCCTTGCATCCATATCGCCTGTGCGCACTGCTTTAAAAATTAAACCCATTGAGGGAATAAAGGGTGTGAGATCATGATTCTTGGAAAAAAAATAATTTTACCGATTTTCATTCTATTTCTTCTGTTCTCTTCCATGTTCATATCTCTAATTTCCATATACACCATGCCTGAGAGCATACTGGGTGGCCATGGTGTGTACGTTATAACATCTTCCAAGGACAAAAATCCCATAAGAAGCAATCTGAATTTAGAAATCGCTTATGGGTTGGAAAATATGAGCTATATAAAAGCTGTAAGCCCAGAGATATTTGTTTTCACGGTGATAAATAACAAACCCATCACAGTGCGAGGAGTACAGTTTGAAAAATTTATTCATATTGAAAATGGAAAGATTGTTGAAGGACAATTACCAAAAACTGTTCATGGTGCGATGATTGGCATCAATGCCGCAAAAAGATTTAATTTACATGTGGGGGATAAAGTCACCCTCTATGGTTCTTTCACCTCCTCTATTGCAATAGTGAATATAACCGCAATTTACAAAACAGGACACCCTGTTGACGATGAGTTGGTAGTATCTCTATCCATCGCGGGAGAACTTGCAGGGATCGCACCTGGCCATGTGTCAATCATCAGGGTGAAAACGGATGATGCAAATAAAATAAATTTATTACTAAGTAGGACTTATCCTAAATTCACAGCCTCTATTAATTCCACCTCCCAAACGTACACGGGTGATATTTTCAATGTCACTGTTCGTATAAAAAATGAAGGGACGCAGGGAGGAAAGGCACAACTTTCTGTGAGATTTGAAGAAGAATGGAAAAATTTAACAGTCTATGTGAAAAATTATAAAAATGTAACTCTAAAGTTTATTGCAAAGCATTCTGGCTCTCATTACATAATTGCGACGGTTAAAAATGATGTTATGTACTACACAAATAAAACTCTTGTATCCGTAATGAAAAAACCAGTATTTATTTCAGGACCTACCATGGTGAATGTAAATCAGACAGTAATGTACAATATAACTACTGTTAGAGGAGAAAACATAACCTCTGGAAACATAACTATATTTGGACCAAACGGATATTGCAGATACTTAGAGGGAAAAAGTGTTTTAAAGTTGATTTTTCCTGCGGTTGGAAACTACACAATACTTTTTAAAGGAGAAAATTACTCCACCGAAGAGCTTAATGTGAGTGCTTACGGTCATAAATCCCTTTTCTCTATTGCTACATTATCTCCAGATCCAATAAATGATACATTTTACATATTGAAAGGAGAAAAACTCACCATTATTACAAATGGCACATCTTATGTGTCCATAGATAACAGCACATATATGAAAAGAAAAGAAATTGTAGTGAGCAAAAGTATGATAGGAAATCATTTGATTAAAATAAGAGTAATTTCAAACAATTATATGGGTGAACATAGCTTTAAATTGCATCCTGTATCAAACATCTCCCCAAAAATAATAAGTCCAATAAAAAATGAAGATGTCGTTACTTTCGGAGAGAATCTCACCTTTCAAATTCTTGATCCAATTCCCATAAAAAGAATACACTATACATACAACAATGAAAGCAGAGAGATTTTCTTGAACCAAAGCTTTGATCTATATATTGAAAATTATACTTTTAATATAACTATTAATGTGAACACTCTGCACTTTCACTTTAATATGAACTTCACAGACTCATGGGGGCGCGGTGCAAAAATAAGTGCAAAATGCAAAGTATTTGTGGAAAAGGACATTTTTTCACCACACATAATTGCAAAAAATGTTACTATGTGGAGCGGAAATGTGACAGAGATATACGCTTATGATAACGAAAAAATTTCTGAGCTTAGTGTTAGTGTGTTCGGACATGAATTTAGAGGATATATTGAGCAAAATGGCCAAGCGGTGGCGTATGTAAAAACAGTGTTTAAAAGAGGGGATTCACTTGTATTTGTGAAACCTGGAACATATTATGGAGTTGCAATGGCAAAGGATATTGCAGGAAATGAAAATATCACTAATTTCACTATAATCATAAATAACGTAGATGAGAAAAATCCGCCTATTATATTGGGGCCAAAAATCGCAAATTTAAGCGCAAGGCCTGCGAAGTTCATGGCTTTTGATAATGTTGGAGTAAAGAACATAAGTTGTTATGAAAACGGAAATAAAATAAAAGAAATTAATGGAAACGAATTGAATTTGACGAACAGAGATTTTTCAAATGGACTCCATACAATAACCATACTTGCTGTAGATTTGAATGGAAATACTGGATATTATAGTGCCAAGGTGCTGGTAAATTACACCGATAATAAGGCACCTACCATAATCATTGAAAAAAATAAAATATGGGGAGGAAACAGCACTAAAATCATTGCGGTTGATAATGTGAAAACCACCCGAATATCAGTTTTTGTATTTGATAGGTATTATAACAGAACAAATGTGAGCTATATTTATGTTCCAACAACATACTCAAAAAATGGAAAACTGTTTTTCATTCCTCCTGGGGACTATTTGATGAAAGTAACTGCTGAAGACTGGGCAGGGAATATAAACATAAGTTATTTTCACTTGTACATAAACAACACCAACGAGAGGAATCCACCTGTTTTTGAAACACCAAACTTTATATCTGTGAACGCCACGGATAACATAAGCATAAGTGCCGTTGACAATTCAGAAATGTGGAAGATGTGGGCAGTATATGAAGGAAAAACAATTGCTATTACAAACAGTTCTTCTTTATCATTCTCAGCATCATTATTGCCATGTGGGTACTCCTCAATAACAGTTTACGCAGAAGATATAAACAAAAACGTGAACCACAAAAATTTCAGAATATTGATTAAAGATAATGTTCCTCCACATCTCAAAACATATTTTTCAAAGATATGGGGCGGAAATAGCACTAAAATTATAGCTGAGGACAATGTTAGAATTTCATTTATGAGTGTTCATTTTATGGGTAGATACATAAATACCTCCGAAAATTCAGTTACTGTACATACAAAGTTTATCACATCTAACGGAATAGTTTATGCTCCCCCTGGAAACTATACTCTCTCTGTAGTTATGATAGACTCCAGCGGAAATAAAAACACAAGTGTTTTCAACCTTTGGATAGATAACCATGGTGAGGCTTTGCCACCAATTATCATTGGGCCTTCCTGTGGAGCAGTCAATAAAACAGAGTCGTTGATGTACAAGGCATACGACAATGTTGGCGTTAAGAATATGGGCATATACCTAAATGGAACTATTATTAAGAAAATTGAAGGTGATGTGCTCATTGTTGATTACAGTCTTGCACATCATGGCTGGCATAATATAACCATATTTGCAGAAGATGTAAATGGGAACATGGCATTTTTGAATGTGAGTGTGTTTTTCTCCGCCGTAAAGGCGGTTAATATTACTGCAACTCTTGTAAATAATACTATAACAACAGATGAGCGGGGATTAATTATAATTGATTTGAAAAATTACGATGTGCCTTACAACTATAACATTACAATATCCATTGATGGTAAGAAATATACTGAGATTCAAGTTTATCTTAGACCATACGAGAGTAAAAGCCTTTATGAATACCTCCCCCCTCTTGAACATGGTGTTCATACAGTCTCAGTAAATGGGAAAGTAATGAAGATAAAGGTAGAAAAAACTGTGATTGAAAACCTGCCCACAGATTTGGTACTTAAGTACGGTAAAAATCTTAAGTTCACGCAAAGTAAAGGAGTCATATACAAAGGATTCCAGATTTCAGAAGGCAATTTTATTTTAGTTATATCTGCACTTGTATCAGTGACTCTTATTCTTTTGTTCTTTGGTATATACTCAACAACATTGAAATCTCTAAACTTTAAAAATATAGGAATTCTTAGAGCCATAGGTGCAGACCATAGAAAGATACTCGCACTTTACATGCGAGAATCCTCTACGTATATAGGCATTCCCGTTATTGTAGGTATATTGGCAGGATACCTATTGGTGGAAATTATAAACTATACTGATCTATTGATGGCTTTCGGACATACCCTCATAATCTATATATCGGTACTTGAAATCTCAGAGGTTTTGGTAATAGGCATATTCTTCACAGTTATTTCAAACTTTATAATATTCCGAAAACTAATAAAATCGCAAGTTGTGGATATTATGGGTAGAGAGAACAAAGGTAAAATTGTAAAACTGGAAGAGTTTATCTAACTTTTTGGAACATAGCGCCTAAGTTTTTTAAGCATCTCCAATTTCTCTCTGTTTCCAATATTTGCTTCTTCAATACTAATTTGCAATATTTGAATACCTTCATCATAGGCAACCCTATCCACCGGCTTGGGAACGCCGTCCTTTCCACCAACAGCAAAAGAATATTTTACAGGGTCCCGCCATGAAGGCTCTGCTCCATATATAACCTCTGAAATGTACGCAAGGGCTCGCACGGTGGCAGGACCCACACCTTTTATATTTATAAGCTCTTCATAGTCCTTAGGTTGAATTTCATAAGCTTTAAACATTGCCTTCCAATTGATATTCCACGGCATAGTCAAAACTTTGTATCCCAAAAAATCGTCAATGGTACTCTGCTTGTCATCTCTGCTCTTAACAATCATTCTCCTTATTCGCTCTGGATTCTCACGAGCCATATCAACAGATATCTTTCTTGCCTCCTCACTTTTGGATGCGGTCATATCAAGTACTTTGTTCTCAACTTTTGTGGAAATTATACCTCTATGTGGCTCATTAACAAATGAGTTCAATCCGTATATCCAGTGGTACCTGCGAGCATATTTATTAGAGGCATTCATGCCCTGCTGAATCACAGTCCAATTCCCATTTTCAGAAATTAAAATTACATGATGATACAAAGAATATCCATCCTGCACCAACGCGTTATCAACTTTGGCAGCCATTTTGCTACTGTACTTCAAACGCTCAACTTTCCAAGAGGGTATGTTGAATTTTTCACCTACTTTCTCAATCTCCTGTGGAGTTTTATGTGAAGCCACACCCTTGCCCCCAGCCACCATTACACCATGCTCCTCTCTCAACACCTGCTTAAGTGAGCCGAGAGTTACTGTAGTAGTGCCTGATGAATGCCAATCAAAGCCTATAACACATGAAAAAGCCTGAAACCAGTAAGGATCTGCAAATCTGCGCAGCACTTCATCAGGACCAAATTCCATAGCAATTATTTTAACGATCTCTCCTGATAATTTAACCATTCTCTCAAAAAGCCAGCGCGGTGCATGACCACCGTGCAGGGGCAGATTTGCAATTCCGGAGCGCTCCATATTCACCTCACGATTTTGATTCCATTCTCCGAAATCTGATATTTGAATATACCGGTCTTCTCAGGATGATTTCTAACTTTTTTGATGACAATATGATGCAAAAAGCCTTTAGGGGTTTTGAGCATGTCCATTTCCAGTATCACATCTGCCAATTGCTCTATTCCACTCTGAGTATGTGTATCATACACATCCTTCATCATAGTGACAAGAACAACTCCTCCGTAGTACTGGGCATGAGCCTTTATGGTACGAAGAGCTGATATAACCTTTGTGCGCTCGTAATTATTTAGGAAGAAATCAAGAGAGTCTATTACTATTCTAAATGGTGGTTTAAGCTTTGATATTTCATAGGTGATCATTGTAAGAAAATTAACTTCCTTCTCCTTCTTTTTTCGGGCTGGAGAGAATATCTCATTTACAGGTATACCTTCTTCTCTGTACTTGCTGATTATCAGCTCTCTCTCAAGAACTTTGTGATAATACTCTGCACCTATGTTGACGATTTTTATGTTTGTGGGCCATCCAAAACTCTTCATTGTGGTTATAATATCCTCGTCCCTCTCCGTGGTGGTTATGTACATTACATTCTCATTCTCAGCCCCAGCAGCCGCAAACTGCTTTGCAAATAACTCTGTTCCTGATCCTGTGGAACCTGAGAGAAGAATTGTGTAACCCTCCGGCACGCCGTCCATTAGAGCCTTGTCAAGTAGGGGCAATCCTATTGACACACGTTCTAGACTCATACTCACTCACCCTCCTCTACCGTATAAATGTCATCACAGACCATATTCAGCATAGCATCAATCTCATGCGTCTCCTGCTCCTTCATTGAAAGAATTACCATGTAAAGATCCCACGTTCTGAGAGAAGTGACTAATATATGTAGAAACTCAGACATTATCTTGGGGCCGTTGTATATGGACATGGAATTCACAGAGTCAAGAATTACCACTGCCTTTTTGTCATTATATTTGCGTGCAAGATATTCAATTTTAAGCATAATGTATTCAAGCATGGTGGGACTCTCTATGAAGAGAAAATGGTCGGAAAACTCAGAGCTTTCTTTCATAAGATGAGATATGGTATCTACGAAAAACACTCTGCCTGAGTCTATCCCTAAAAGCCCAAATAGGTTTTCAATGCTTTTTGAAGGTATTGTTGAAGTCACATAAAAAACATAAAGATCATGCCTCGTGGCAAAAACATCAACAACTGCTCTCAAAACATCAAAATAGGAATTCACACCTGTGTTTATAGCCAGCGATGATGCAGGTGGTAGCTCTTCAAGCTTTGTTACAACATCTGCAGTGACACTCATTATTATCACACCTCCGCACTTCCGCCCTTTAGAAGAGGGGCCATTAACACTCCGATAGACGTTAAATCCAGCACATATTTTGCCCTTGAATGGGTTGTACCTCGCATCTTAATAACTTGTATGGTTCTAAGAAGATCTCCACGGCGTTCAAGATTGCCCATATATATTATTCCATCTGCAATTGCCTCTTCTACTCCATACTGCGAATAGCCGCGAGCAGATGGCAGGAGCTCAGAAACAAGTATTGTGGTGCATCCCAAATCTGATAGCTCTTTACCTAAATGCAAGATGAACTCTCGTATCTCCTCTTTAGACGTCAAGCGATAGCATATTGATGTTATGGAATCAATGACCAATCTCTTTATTCCTAACTCTTTTACCATTTTTACTATCTGGTCCACCAGTATGTTAACATCCTCAAGAGAGAACTCCAACTTCTCAAGCCCAAGCTTCACATATATTTCCTGTAAGTCCACAAAAATCAGCTTTTTATCCAATATTAGCTTCTTGTTGAAGAACTCGTAAGTTATCATATTCTCCACTAATTTCTCTGGCGCTTCGGTAACAGATAGATACATTGAGCGCTCACCCATCAACGCGCCATGCACGAGAAATTCAAGACTTAAAGTGGTTTTTCCCGTTCCGCAGGATCCTGTAATCAGGATGGTGTTTCCCCGCGGAATTCCTCCGTTGAGGATGCTATCCAACCCCGCAATTCCCGTTTTGCACCTATCTCTTGTACTTTCTGCCATCCATTATGCTAATGTTCAATAGGTATTTTTATTTTTCTCCGTTTTGTGCTCTGTCGCATAAACAGTGTGCGAAGAGCGGTAGATGAA
>CAYRMJ010000044.1:0-11288 GCA_964425415.1 uncultured Thermoplasmata archaeon
CCAAGATGCGCACCAACGTGCCGATGGTTTACGCTGCGGGAGATGTCACGGGCATCGCAGGACAGATAATCATCGCCGCCGGGCAGGGCGCAATGGCAGCGCTCACCGCCTACGAGGACCTGATGCTGAGATAACTTTTTACATTTCTCTCTTTTTAATTTTTAGCTTTATGGCACCAGCCTCGTTCTGTCGCGGGGAAATATCACGCATTCCCTTATGTTTTTCACTCCCGTTATTATCATGACCAATCTCTCCAGTCCGAGACCCCAGCCAGAATGCGGAGGCATGCCGTACCTGAACGCTCGCAGATAGAACTCAAAGCTCTCTGGATTCAGGCCCTTGCTCTTCATCACAGAAACCAACGATTCGTAATCGTGATTTCTCTGCGCTCCGGAGCTTAGCTCTTTGTCTCTGTACATCAGGTCAAAAGCCAGCGACAATTCTCCGTGGGGCATGACGTAGAAGGGCTTGATTTTCAGAGGCCATTTAGTTATGAAGTAGAAATCATCAATCTTCTCGCCCAGAATTTTAAGAGCCTCCGTGGAGAAATCCTCGCCGTATTCCATATCCACGCTTCCGCTCACCATATTCACAGCTTCATCGTATGTGATTCTCCTGAACGGAGTATCTGGAGCTTTCATCTCCACTCCGAGAGTTTCTTTTATGCCCTCATCTTCCACAACTCTCTTCACGGCGTTTTTTATGCTCTCTTCCAGAACTCTCATTGCATCCTCATCATTTGCAAAGCTCATCTCGGCGTCAATGGATATGAACTCGTTGAGATGGCGGGTGGTGTTGTGCTCCTCCGCCCGAAAAGCGGGAGCAATCTCAAAAACCCTGTCAAATCCAGCCCCCATCAAAATCTGCTTGTAGAGCTGCGGGCTCTGGTTCAGGTACGCATCCTTTTCAAAGTACTTTATTGGAAAAAGCTCTGTGCCGCCTTCGGTGGCGGTGGCGACAATCTTCGGAGTGTGCACCTCTATGAAATTTTCAGAGATGAGCACATCTCTTATTCCCTGAAGTATCTCGCTGCGAGCCTGAAAAACAGCCAGAACCTCAGGTTTTCTTAAATCAAGAAATCTGTTTTCAATTCTCGTCTCCATGTCCGCCGAGACTCGGTCAGCCACGCCCAGGGGAAGGGGTGATTCGGCAACACTTAGAACTTCAATCTCCTCGGGTAGAATCTCAAAGCCCAGCTTTGCCTGCTCTGTCTTCTGCACCTTGCCGCGGGCGCATATAACGCTCTCCCTTGTGAGTTTTGTGAATTTTTTGAAATTCTCCTTGCCAATCATGCCCCTTATGAGCGTGAGCTGTGCAAACCCGTACCTGTCACGCAGGATTAGGAATGCTATTCTTCCCAAAATTCTTATGTCATGAATCCAGCCGCATACCTTCACTTCCTCTCCATCCATTTTGGAGGCTTCGGCGGTTGTGTGTGTCCTCAGCATGGGCGGGAAAAATGCGGGAAGGTAATTAAAGTTTTACTTGAAGAACCTTTCAACTCTTTTCTTTATCTCCATCTGCTTCGTGGGTGTGCCGCTCATTATGCCTTCCATCTCCTCAACCTTGCCCACTATAACTATGCCCTTCTTTCCCAAGCGATACTCAATCAATCCTGTTTCGTGGGTTGGAGAATGCGTCTTTATTATTGCAAGTATCTTCTTCAACTCTCCGTTAATCTCCGTGAACAGCAACTTCACTATGTTATTTGCAGCGTTTACTATGTAATCATCACCCAGTTTGTCTGTGGCCATTATGTTCGGAGATGTGTACGTGAACATTGTGCTTATTCCGTGACTTCTCAAAAAGTTTGAGAGCGAGTGTATGAACTCTGGATACTCTTCATCTCTCGCTATAACATTGAGCCCGTGCACCACCACTCTCCTCGCCCCTTCGCTTATTCTCTTTATCTTCCACATTAGCTTGTATATGTCCATATCTTCCGCATCAAGTTCCACCACTCTGCAACCGTTTGTATTCGCTTTCATGAACACGTTTATGTCCTTCTCTCCGGGCTTAAGAGAGATAAATGCACCCTTGCTCTGAGATGCGCACACGCTCTTTATGAAGCTGATGCCGAACAGGTATATTCCAGAACCCGGAGGCCCGGTTATTAGAGTTATATCTCCCCTGTAAACCTCGCCTATCATGTTGTCAAGCTTCTGAATTCCCAATGTATCTATCTCGGATTTTCCTCTTCTTCCATCATAGGGCAAAACTCTCGGATAAACTTCTATTCCGTCATCCATTATTTCAAATCCGTGCCTGCCACCGACAAATCCTGAGCCTCGGGTTTTCAATATCTGCAATCTTCTCTTCTTCCCGTCAAAATTCAGACGAATTACAGAATCAGCCACAAACTCCTCAGCTCCGTATCTGCTTCTCCCGTTTACCTCCTCGCTGGTGAAAACAGTTGTCACACCGTAGCTTTTAAGATTTTGAGATATGTCAAATATGGCGCTTCTAACCGTACGCTCATCTTGATAGTACATAGACAGCGGCGCGATACCGTCCAGACCCACCAGAGACACATCGTTGACCTTTATGCTGCTCACTATGGATTCGGATAGAACTTCTGATTTTAGAACATCCTTTCCAAGCACAGGTCTCAAACTTCCAAAATCAAGATAGTGAAACTTTTTGCTCACCTTCTCCAATCTATCCTTAATTCCCATGGGAAGCTTTCTCACTATGTCCTCCCATGTTTCTTCCAAAGTGACATAGAGCACTTTCTCCCCTGATTCCGCACCTCTCAACAGATAGTTTATGGTGAACAGCGTCTTTCCAGTGCCGCCGCCACCGTAAATCAGGTTGAAACTGCGCTCAACGAATCCCCCCTCAATCAGGGAATCAAGATTTTTTATTCCTGTGCTAACTCTCATTTATCCTCTCCTCCACAATTCTTTTAGCTATCAACTCCGCAAGCTTCTCACCCACATGCTCGCTTAAAATGTTAACCACCTTTTGAATGTATTCCCCAGGATCGCGTGTTTCTATTTTCATTATTTCCCGATATGCAAGCTCCGCTTCTTTATCGCCCATGAAACGATTTAAAAGAGCCTTCACGCGATTAGGCATGACTTTCATTGCTCTCTGCAAAATAATCTCGCGCCTGTTAAGCTCTTCCAAATATCTTCTTATTGCATCTCTCACAAACTCGGAAGGTCCTTTCCAGCCGTACTGCGGGTACTTTTTTATCAGCTCACTAATGGCATCGTACATGTCCTTTGGGACTCTAACCATCTTGTCTTCAGAGTTTCCCACACTTTTATTTAAGTGGTTCATTGTATTTAACCCTTTTCACAAACGAAAGTTTTAAAGCGCAATTATGAGAAATTTTAATATGAAGTTACGGTTTAGGTGAGGCAAATGGAGTTTGATAAGGCCAAATGGATGCAGATGCCCCGCGAGATTTATGCTGGCCATGAAGTTCTTGATAATTTAGGCGAGATGTGTGAGCGGTTCGGGTTGAAGGGCCGAGCCATGGTTATCACAGGAGAGACCACATTCTCCATAGCAGGTGAGAAGGTCATCAAAATTCTTAAAAAAAGCAAATATGATGTTGATTTTATAAAGACTGGCGGGGCCACAAAAAAGAATTTGGTTGAGGTAAAAAAAGTTGCAAAGGGCTTTGATTTTTTGGTGGGGGTTGGTGGGGGCAGCAAAATTGACCTTGCTAAAAAAGCATCTTACGATCTTAAGATTCCTTTTATAAGTGTGCCCACCGTCGCAAGTCATGATGGCATTGCAAGTCCAAGAGCATCAATAAAGAGCAATGGCACGAGCATGTCAATGGAAGCTCATGAGCCCTTGGGCATAGTTGCAGACACGGGAATTCTTATACAGTCTCCGTATCGCTATCTCGCAGCAGGCGCGGCGGATGTCATAGGAAACATCACGGCCATAAAGGATTGGGAGTTGGCACACAAATTGAAAAATGATGAGTTCAGCTCCACGGCTTACGGACTCGCCAAATACGCTGCAGAGTCTGTGATTGAGCAGGCTGATTCTATAAAGCCCAATTTGGAGTACAGCGCTTGGGTGGTGGTGAAGTCCATAATTGTGTCGGGCATGGCAATGAGCATAGCCAATTCTTCGCGACCTGCCAGCGGCTCAGAGCATTTGTTCGCACATGCCCTTGAAAAGCGCGCGCCGGGCAAGGCACTGCATGGAGAGATGGTGGGCGTGGGCACGATTATGATGCTGTACCTTCATGGTGGGGACTGGAAGGGTATTAGGGATGTGCTGCGAATGATAGGTGCACCAACCACAGCTCGCGAATTGGGTGTGGAAGATGAGGATGTGATATGGGCTCTGATGCATGCCCATAAAATGAGAAAGAGGTACACAATTCTTGGAGACAGGGGTTTGAGCAAAGAAGCTGCTGAGAATTTGGCAAAAATAACAGGAGTGATAGGGAGGTGATTGAATATGGCAATAATAACACTTGTTGGAAAGGATATGGCGAAGGAAGGTTTAGAGTTTCAGTACATGGGTCCTTTGATGGAATGCAGAGGTTGCAAATTAAAAAATGTGTGTTTCAACCTTGATGAAGGAAAGTGGTACAGAGTTGTTAAGGTGCGAGATAAGGAACATGAATGCAGAGTTCACAATGATGGAAAAGTTGTCACGGTGGAAGTTGAGGAAATACCTGTTCCCATACTCGTGGCGGCAAAGACTGTGGTGGAAGGAGAGGTTCTTGAGTACCATAGAGTGAGCTGCCATCATGCCGATTGCGAGGATAGAGAGCTATGCATGCCCATGGGCCTCAGAGATGGAACAAAAATAAAGGTGGTTAAAATAGTAGGCACGGTGGAGTGCGGAGGCAGAGAGTTCAAAAAAGTGCTGGTAACATGGTAGAGTTGGGAATTGTGGGCAAGCCCAACGTGGGCAAAAGTACTTTTTTCTCTGCTGCCACTTTGCAGAGTGTTGATATTGCCAATTATCCTTTTACTACCATTGAAGCAAACAAGGCAGTGGGCTATGTCCGCAAACCATGTCCGCATGTGGAGATAGGTGTGCAATGCAATCCAAAGCGTTCTCTGTGCGCCGATGGCACTCGCCTTATACCTGTTGAGCTGATTGATGTGGCTGGATTGGTTCCGGGCGCGCATGAAGGGCGCGGGCTTGGCAACAAATTTCTGGACGATTTGAGGCACGCAGATGCGCTTATTCACATAGTTGATGTCTCTGGCTCAACGGATTCAGAAGGAAACCCTGTGGATTTAGGCGCACATAATCCGATGGAAGATGTGAAGTTTTTGGATAATGAGATAACTTACTGGGTTGCCTCAATCATACTCAAAGGCTGGGTGCGCCTTTCCCGAAAGATTGAAGGAGAGAAAAAAAAAGTTCATGAGGTTTTGGCGGAGCGACTGTCGGGATTGAATGTGTCTGAGCGCCATATTAAAGATGCAATTGTGCACTTGGGTCTTGAGGACAAGCCAACCAAATGGAGCGAAGAAGATGTGCAAAACTTAGCGAGGGAAGTTATGAAGAGAGCAAAACCTATGCTGATTGCCGCAAACAAGGCGGATAAGGTTGAGCCTGCAATAGTTAAAAAATTCGTAGATGAAGCATCAAAGTTTGGTTATCAGGTTATACCGATGAGTGCGGATTATGAGCTGGCGCTGCGCAGAGCGGCCAAGGCTGGATTAATAAAGTACATTCCGGGAGATACGGATTTTGAGGTTCTAAAACACAATTCTTTGAACTCGGCACAGAAAAATGCGCTGGAGAAAATCCGAGAGTTCATGGCACATTTCGGAGGTACGGGTGTGCAGAGAGCATTGGAATTTGCGGTGTTTAACCTTCTTGACATGATTGCTGTGTATCCGGTGGAAGATGAAAACAAATGGGTGGACAAAAATGGAAATGTTTTACCAGATGTGTTTCTTATGCCTCGTGGGTCCAAAGCCATTGACCTTGCTTACAAGGTGCACACCGATTTGGGCGATAATTTCATACGCGCCGTAAATGGAAGAACAAAGATGATTCTTGGCCACGATTACGAGTTGCAGGATGGAGATGTGATAAAAATCATAGCAAAAGCTTAGATAAAGTTCAATATAACGGGAACAAGGCATAATGAAGAGAACATAAACATGGCTATTGCGCTTATTATTCCCGCAATTCTGACCGCATTACTGATTTTTGGAATGAACATTCCAGCCAAGGTGGATATGGCAGTTCCAATACCGGCAGTTCCCATTATCAAAAGCCCGTAAAGCATCATACTCTGAGAAACCAATGCTATGAGCGATAAATAGTAGATTAAAAAGCCAATCCAAGTCAGGGCAATTGATGCTATAAGCGCAACTGCAATCTTCCTTCTAATGGTTTTTATATCCTCTTCTGAGAGCTCCTCATACTCCACATTTTTTTCATCATCATTTATCTCCTCTGACTTAGTGTTCTCCTCATCTAAATCCTCGTCATCATAGATATCCCACTCATCATCCATCTCATGCTCATCTCTAAAAAAGTATATAATGCTTGCCACCATGCGAAGGACATGCGCGATTGTAAAGTGAAAATTGAAGCGGCAAAGGAGCCTCTATGCAACCACTGTCTCGGACGTCTTTATGGCATGCTTGGTCACGGACTTGACAACGAATCTCGCGGGCGCGCAATTAGAGTTATGTATGCAATGGAAAATGGAGAGAGCATACAGAAAGAACCTGAAAACTGTGCTATTTGTGAGGGCATTTTTAGGAGGGTGGATGATTATGCAAGGCACATCACCTCATTATTAAAAGAATACGAGTTCTCCACATTTTCAGTGGGAAGTAAATTTTCAGAGGATATATTGAGAAAAGAGGATGAGTTTGTGAATAGGTACTCTTCGGAAGATTGGGCTGAGAGAATAGGAAGAGAGTTTAATAGAGAGCTGGGCAAGAAAATCTCGGAGCTTACTGGCAAAGAAGCGAATTTGAGTTCGCCAGATATAGCGGTAATTGTGGATACTGAGTACGACGATGTGAAGCTTGAGATAAAGCCCCTTTTCATCTACGGGCGATACAGGAAATTGGAAAGGGGTTTGCCGCAGACAAAGTGGCCTTCTGGGAAATACAAGGAAAGTGTTGAGCAGCTTATCGCAGGGCCCATAATGGAGGCGACTGAAGGAGAGGGGCACGCGCTTCATGGATTGGGGCGAGAGGACATTGATGTTCGCATGTTGGGCAATGGAAGGCCCTTCATTTTAGAGATTAAAAGGCCGAAAAAGAGAAGTTTGAATCTTGAGGATATGCAGCATGAGATAAACAGAAGAGCTAATGGCAGAGTTGAGGTGATGAATTTAAAATTCGCGGATAGGGCTATGGTCAGAGAACTAAAGAGCAGCACTGTGAGAAAGAGGTACCGTGTTAAGGTTTCGGTGAATACAAATGAAGAAGAGTTGGTTTCAGCACTTGAGAAATTGAAAGGTAAAATTAGACAGAGAACGCCTAAAAGAGTGGCGCATCGGAGAGCAGATAGGATAAGAGTGCGCGAGGTTTACGAAATCAAATTGGTGGGAAGAGATGAAGAGGGCTGGGTCATAGAAGTTCTTGCTGAGAGTGGCACTTACATAAAAGAGCTGATGCACGGAGACGATGGAAGGACAAAACCATCATTGTCTTCTCTATTGAATAAGGATGTGCTTGTCATCTATCTTGATGTGATTGAAATTCAAGATAATTTTCCATAAGTTTTTGTTTTTATTTAAGGCACACTTTACAAAATGCTTTTATACCATGAAATTGATTGTGAGTGCAATGGGCGTTGATGAACCCACAATGACAGTTCTGCTACTTGCTCTTGCGACAGTTGCAATGGTGGTGGTGTATATTATGATGGCTCTCATGAAAAAATCTAAAATAAAAAAGCTTAAGGAGAGTGTGGATCCTAAAGAAGAGGCTTACAATCAAATTCAGATGCTTAAATCCATGGTTCGCATAATGGGAGACAAAAATTACGATGTCAGCTCCGTTGAGAGCATGGTGGAAAAGGCGCAGAAAGCGTATGATATGGAGAACTACGCAGAATGCACTGAAATTGTAAACAACGCCAAGAGAATTTTAGTGCGACTCAGAAATGAAACTGTTGTGGAAGACAATGTGAGCCCGCAGGTTGCTCGGGAGATGGAGATAATAAAGAAAATTGATGAGGGTGAGCAGAAAGGAGAGCTTCCAACACCGCTGAGAGAGCTTGAGAAGGATTTGCCAGAGAATTTCCTCCAATCAAAATTTGAAATAAAAGTGGTTGAGAGAAAAATAGTTGATTACGAGGAAGGAGAAGTTAAAGAGGCTGCTGTGCTGTATCTCACGAAGGCGAAGAGAGCTTTTGATAATCGGGAGTACACAGAGGCTCTGAGATTTGCTATTAAGAGCAATCGCATACTGGAAACTGGAGAGATTCCACAGGAGCGTACTATCAAAAACGTTGTGCCTAAAATTGAGCCGCCTAAACATGGCGTAGTGCCCATCGTTGAGGAAGAACCTGAGAAAGAGGAGGAGCTGCGCTGCCAAAATTGCGGTGCTGTGGTTAGGCCTGAGGACAAGTTCTGCTGGAACTGTGGAGCTAAGCTGGAATTCAAATATAAGTGTCCTAATTGTGGCGCGGAAGTGAGCAGTGAAGACAAGTTTTGCAGGAATTGTGGATACAAGCTAAAGTGATGAGCATGAAAAAGCTTGTGCTTCTATCTCTTCTTTTAATGGCCTTAGGTGTTGCGTTTTTTTCACTCTCTTTTTTAAGCGGGAGTGGTGGCGTTGCGTTGTTTTTTGTATTTCCTGTTTTTTACTCAACTGGGCTCTACGGAGCCTTGGGCATGTTTCTGATATTTGTAGGATTTTTCATTTTGTTCTTAGCACCATTTTACTATGCCAATGACGCATACGAGGTAATGAGCGATCACACTACTTTTCCGCATGAAGAAAATGAAAAAGGTAGCGCGCATTTTGGAGGTGTGATACTGATTGGGCCCATACCCATAGTTTTTGGATCTGATAAAAACTACGCATTATACGCTTTACTTATTACTTTACTAATTTTGGTTTTTATCTTAATAATGCTTCAATTTTAAGGATATTTTATCTTTTTTCTCTTTTTAAGCTCCTCTATGAATCTGTCCACATCATCATCTTTCATTTCAGTTATTTGCTTTCCCTTCTCTTCAAGCTCTTTTAATAACTGCTGCTCCTCCTCTCTCTTTCTTCTAACCTCTCCCTTCATTTCAATTATCTTCTGCAACATTTCATTTGCCTTTTCGTGATAAGAATCAGCCTTCTCCATTAACTTTTTGAATTCTTTGTTTTTCTCATCAATCATCTCCTTCAAGTACATTATCTCTTTGCTGAGCTCCTCCACTCTCTCATGATGTTTTTGAGATTCTTCGTACAATCTTTTAATTTCCTCATTTTCTATTTTTTCAGCATCTTTCATGCGCTGTATCTCTGCCTCCACATCACTTACCTCTCCCAAAACACGATGCTTCTTTTCAACCTCGCCCTTAAGTTTATCTCTCTCTTTTCTCAGCTCTCTGAGCTTTGCTATGAGTTTGTTTTCTTCATCAACAGAATGAGGGAGAATTTGAATTTCTCTTTCCACTTTTTTTATCTCCTCCTCAGTTCTTTTAAGCTTGGATTCCACATCACCTTGTGCGCCTTTTCTCATCTCCTTTGAATGAGCAATCAGCATGCGAATGCGCTCTCTTATCTCATCTCTCTTTTTCTTATGCTCCCTCATCTGGGCCACTAAAGAATCTCTCAGAGCCTTTTCCTCCCTCATCTCTTCAAATAAATGCTCTCTTTTCTCGCGAAGCAAATCTCTCTCATCCTTTATCTCCATGGCTTTGCTCCGAAGCTCGTTTCTCTTCTCTTTGTAGAACTGAAACTTCTCCTCTGCAGTTTTTAGTTCCGACTTTTTCATCTGCTCACACTTCGCTCAGTCAATCACATCTATGTCCGCATCCAGAGTTTCTCCCACAACTTTGCGAGTTGCACTCATTGAGCCGCCCTTCTCAATGAAGTATGGAGATTTCACTCCGGATAGAACCACAAGAACCTGCACCATATTGTCCATTTCAGGATCAACACTGGCTCCCCATATGATTTTTGCATTCTTGTTTATCTTTCTCTGAACCAGATCAACAGCCATCTGTGCCTCCTGCACGCTCATATGTGAATCTCCCACAATGCGTACAAGTGCTCCTGCAGCATCGCTTATATCCGCATCAATGAGCGGGGAATTAATAGCCTCTTCCACAGCTTCTTTCACGCGATCATGAGTGCTGTCGCTTTCACCAATACCCACCATGGCCACGCCACCAGCACCCAGCACTGTGCGCAGGTCAGCGTAGTCCACATTCACAAGCCCGGGTTTTGTGAGAATCTCAGTAATTCCTTTGATGGTGATCATCAAGACAGTATCTGCAACTTTAAAAGCTTCGTTTAATGGCAATCTTGGAACGAGTTGCAGGAGCTTGTCGTTGGGAATAACTATGGTGGTATCAGAGTACCTTCTCAGCCTCTCAAGACCCCAAATCGCGTTTTCCATTCTCAATTTTCCCTCCGCTTTGAACGGAAGGGTTACAACGGAAAGCACCAACGCGCCCAGCTCTTTTGCAATCTTTGCTACATACTGTGCACTTCCAGTTCCTGTGCCGCCACCCATTCCAGCAGTCACAAAAACCATATCTGCGCCTTGCAGAATCTCCCTTAACTTATCCTCGCTTTCCCTAGCTGCATCCTCACCAACCAACGGATCAGAGCCTGCACCCAAGCCCCGAGTTCTTCTCTTACCCAAAAGGACCTTTCTATTTGCACGAATTTGAAGTAGATGCTGAGCATCGGTATTTGCAGCTATAAGCTCAACGTCTCCGTGAATGCCTTCTTCCATAATCCTGTTAATTGTGTTGCTTCCGCCACCGCCGCATCCAACAATCTTTATCTTCACTCTAAGCTTTTCCACAAGTTCCATTAGTTCTTCATCATCTGGCGAGGTCGTCGGTGGAGCACTTTTCTGGTTCACATCCTCTTTTATAGCACCTATCAAAGACTTCATATTATCCCATCCTCTTTTATTTATCTGTGAAAGGGAAAGATAACCATATATAAAAGTATTTCTCGCAAAAGTACATCCGAATTTTGAATTTTTGTTAAGTTTTTCTTTTTGATTACCTAAGTTGAAATGGTACGTAGATAATTTTTCTATCTTTAATTAAGTTTAAATTTTTTCATCATTCATACAAAACATTTCAGAGCAAAATTTTTATATTCACTTATATTTTTGAAAATGGGTGATGCTATGAA
>CAYRMJ010000045.1:0-11055 GCA_964425415.1 uncultured Thermoplasmata archaeon
GAAACGAAAAGTATCGGTTAAGCGCCTTCACATAATAATTCAATGTCTGCAAACTGACCCCCTGAGAGCGGAGCTTTGCAAAGAACATGAGCACATTTTACAAACTGTTAATAATATTACTTAAATTTATGAAATAAATTATCTGTTTTTATCTTTTAATTCAATCTCATACACACAGTGCTCATCACCATGAAATACGCATTTTGTGTGCTTTACTGTTGCGTTTTTTCCGGACACTTTTATGACTCCTTCTATTCCTCCTAAATTTAACCAGCATATTTCCTCTCCCTTATCATCACAGATTTGATCCAAAGTTATTATTATTTTATTTTCATTTTTAATTAAACTACCCTTAAAGACTCCTTCAAAACTTTCCTGTTCCCATGCTTTTAGAAGGGTAAGGAACGTTTTTTCTAAAGGACGTTTTTGCGTTATGTAATTAACAAAAAAGTTTCCTTCCATGGTAGATTCAACAACAGATCTACCAGCATTTATGAATCCAAGCTCTTCCTTCCCTTTGTTTTTCTTTAAAAGCTCATTATATATGGCCCTCATCCAAGAGTACGGATAGTATCTTCCATCTTTTAAATCTTCCATCTTAAATGGTAATTTAAGGCTTTCTATATACAATTTTCCCCATTTTTTCTGCATGTAGTAAAGCAGCCCCTTTATCAAGCTTCCTTTTATTTTGCAATTATTTGTGTCATTAATCATGATATCTCAATTGCCCTAAATACTTACGCATATATATACTTTATTCAAACTATATTATATAAAAATAAAGTATACTATTTAATTTTCTTACAAATACTAATAAAATTTAATAAAAATATATTTTTGCTTTATATCACACAACGTCAAATCATTATTGTAAAAACCAATCTCTATAAAAATAATGTAATTATACCTATGGTAAATCCTATAATCAAAGGATAACACGGATCCTTATCCACATGCCTCTCAACGGCCAGCTTGCGAAATCTAAAAATTTTTGAATTTGCCACGATAGTAAATATGTCTCTCTTCACCACTATTTTTTTGTTCGCATAAACACGCCCGTCCGGAGTGAGTGTCAGGGCATGCATCATCGTTAAAAAAGCCTCATCTTCATTCACAATTCTTCCAAAAAGGAATGTGGAATCGTCCAGCTCAATAAGTACATCTGTGTTTTCAAATTTCTCCATGTACCTCACGTCAACCACCTCATCGCAAGCCCGATTCCTGCGGCACCCAGCAAAATGGCAAAGTAGGTGAGAATGAATTTCCACTTTGTTTTATTGATTTCCCTTTTTATGTCTGAATCCATGTATTCTCTTTCCTTTTCAGAGATGTACATCCCCTCGTCCCACGGCACAGCATACCTCTCCTCATTGTTCATCACTATAATGGTTTCATTGTCCACATCCTCAATCACTCCTTCATAAATGCGAGTGCTGGTGTGAATGACTGCACCATGGCCAATGAATGCTCTAATATCCATTTCTCTACACTCTTCCATTCAAAGTATATAAATATACTGCCGAAGTTTTACTTTTATTCTTATATCTCATAAGTTCTAATTTCAAACAAAAGCCCTACAATTCATATTATCAAAAATGAAAATGTTTTTATTGGATAAGAGCATAGTTAATGATGGAGAGGAATGAATGCGAAACGGCTCACTCTAGCTGATCAGGTTCTGCTTCATCTGGCCACGCACCAGATAAGGGAGTACGATTTTGGATATGTTGCTCCTCCGGAACTCACGCAGGATGGAATAGCAAATGCTCTCGGAATCGGCAGAAATAACATACCCAGAATTTTAAAAAAATTGATGAAAGATGGGCTTATTGAGGAGAAGAAAGCACATGTTCATGGTGCGAAGCATCGCCGCAAAGTTTATATATTAACTCCAAAAGGCTTTCTAAAAGTCATAGAGCTAAGAGAGGAGTACGGAAAATAACAAAAAATAAATAACTGCCAACCATTTCTTAAATGTAATGAAAATAATGCAAGACTCAGAATCCATTGAGATACGATTCACATCAAGAAGCACATTGTTGATTGACCTAAAGCAAAATCAAATTGTGTTTGGAAGCAGAAAAGTTGACTTTTCCCAAGTGCGTGGGTTTTGGAAGAACTATGTTGTTCGTAGAAAAAAGAAGAGATACTATGTTGTTCTTCTAACCAATTCATGGATGGACAGAATCACTCCGGAAATTGATGAATACGATGCTGATGAGATTATAAAGGCTCTTATTGAAGTATTTGGAGATGATAAATATGCGAGATGAACTGAAAATTATTGCGGACATCTTCTACGCAAAAATAGTTGAACCTTCTCACCATTTGAACATAAATTGGTTAAGAAAAGAATTTTTGAATTTGGGGATAAAAGACGAAAATATTGAGCATCTTTACATTCTCAACGCGCCACTCAGCAGAGAGGTGTGGTATTATACTCTCTTGAAAATGTACGAAGAGAAAAAATTAGATGCTTTTTTAAATGCGGTGCAGGAGAGGATTGGCGTTGTGGATTTAGGGACTGCGGAGCAATACTTGGAATCACTTGGATTGTGCCATAAAGATGGAAAATTCAAATTGAAAACCTTTAACATTGCGGTGCTCGTTTCTGGACGCGGTACAAATCTCCAAGCGATAATTGACGCAATAAACAACGGAAAAATAAACGGAAAAATAGTGGCGGTCATATCCAATAAAAAGAATGCTCTTGCATTAAAAAGAGCGGAAATGGCGGGCATAGAGACATTTTATGTGCCATCTAAAAAGGGTATTGAGAGAGAGAATTACGACAGGCAACTTGCAGAAATTATAGATTCAAAAAATGTGCAACTGATTGTTTTAGCAGGGTTCATGAGAATATTGTCTCCGTGGTTTGTAAAAAAGTATAAAAATAAAATTATTAACATTCATCCTTCATTGCTTCCATCTTTCGCGGGATTGCATGGAGATGATGTGCATCGCGCAGTTTTGGAATACGGCGCAAAGGTCTCAGGATGTACGGTGCATTTTGTAACTGAGGAAGTGGATAACGGACCAATAATAGTGCAGAGATGCGTTGAAGTGAAGGACAATGATACCCCTGAAACATTGGCGGAAAGAGTTCTCACTGAGGAACATATTGCCATCGTGGAGGCAATCAAGATGATATCAGAAGGTGCAATTACGCTCAAAGGAAGGCGTGTGGTGAGAAAAAACATAGATTATGTTGAAAAATAATTTTTACTCACTCTAAACTGCATCACATATTAAAATTTACAAAGTTAACCTTTTTATGGCACGACAATATTAGGGGTGTGGTGGTACCATGCCAAGAATAGGTATAATCGGTGGTTCTGGGGTTTACGGAGTGTTCAATCCGAAGAAGAAAGTGAAGGTTCACACGCCCTACGGGGTACCGTCTGGAGAGGTGGAAATAGGCGATATAGAGGGTGTGGAAATTGCATTTATACCACGCCATGGAAAGGGGCACCGAATACCACCTCACAGAGTCAACTATAGGGCAAACATACATGCACTCAAAACGCTGAAGGTGGAGAGAGTGATTGGCATCACAGCCGTGGGTTCTCTGCGGAAAGAGTACCGACCGGGAGATGTAGTAATACCTGATCAGTATATTGATTTCACCAAAAATAGGGAATACACATTTTACGACGGTCCCAAGGTTGCTCACATCAGCATGGCAGATCCATTCTGCCCTGAACTCAGAAAGATTTTCATAGAAGTTTCCAGGTATTTTGAATACTACCTGAGATACAAAACTCATGATAAGGGCACTTATGTTTGCATTGAAGGCCCCAGATTTTCCACTCGTGCAGAATCACACATGTTCAGACAATTTGCCCATATTATCGGAATGACACTCGTTCCAGAGGTTCAATTGGCGAGAGAGCTGGAAATGTGCTACGTGAACATATCAACCATAACCGATTACGATGTGTGGGCCGAGCATCCAGTAACAACGGAAGAGGTTATGAGAATGATGAAATCCAACGAAGAAAAAATAAAGAGAATACTTCACGAAGCCATTCCTCGCATACCCGAAGAGAGAAACTGCCCGTGCAAAGATGCCCTGAAAGGCGCGGTTATATGAGCCAATCAAAATCGCTATCTTTAAAATCTCTTTTTGTCTTACTTTATAATTTCACGGGAGGAATAGTTGGTTATGTGACAATGTTCTTTGCGCTAAAATTTGTGGGGCAGACTGCATGGGGTATTTTGGGGTCTGCAATTGCAATATCCGGATTGTTGGGCATAATAGCAAACTTTGGAACCGAGCAGACGCACATAAAAAAACTAACACAAAAAGATAGCTTTGAAGAGTGTATGGGCGCGATGTTCATCCTCAAATCTTTTCTTAGCTTTCTTTTTTTAGGGTTTTCTTTTCTCGCGTTTTTCATCTTAGGTGATGTGTTTGGATTTAAATTTGAATCGCCGTATCTTAGAACTGCAACATATATTGCTATTCTGGGAACTTTTTTGGGTTCATTCTCACTTATGTTTAAAAGCACATATCAGTCAAGAATTCAAGCTCGTAGGTCCATAACCCCTCAATTTGCTCAGTTATTTGTGCAGGATATTTTCATAATTTTGTTCTCCATATACTACAAATTCAATCCACAGGAAAATGTGGAATTCGTGGGTGTTTTATTCGCTTTCTCTTTTCTATTAGGGCATTTTGCTAAATTGCTTATGTACTCTTTATTCGCAGTAAAAGACAATTTCCGATTCAAAAAACCTTCATTTGGGCTAATAAAAGAGTATGTTTTGTTTTCTGTGCCCCTTGCCCTATCTGGATTTGTAGCGTTAATTCAAGCTTATACGGATAGAACAATGCTTCAGTTCTTCTGGAACTCCACGGAAGTCGGTGGCTATTTTGCAGTACAGAAACTTGCCCTTTTCATAGTGTACATCGGTGCCTCTCTAACTTTCTTTCTTTTTCCAAAACAATCACAATACTATGAGGAGAGAAAAGAAGATTTTTACAACATAACATACAGAGCAGAGAGGTATCTCTCAATCATAGCTACACCCTTCGTTTTTTTCATATTTGCTATGGCACCAGAACTGCTAAACATATATCGCTCGTCCATGGTCGCATACTCGCTTCCCCTCATAATACTGTCAATTTATGCGTATTTAACTGTGATAATCAGACCTTACAGTTCCCAAATAACCTCTGCAAACAAGCCGGGAGAGCTTTTAAGGGTGGGACTGTTGCAGGCAACTCTCAATGTGCTTCTAAATGCGATGTTCATTCCCAAATCCTTGCTTGGCGTGCCCATGCTTGGAATGAAGAGCACCGGTGCGGCACTTGCCACATTGCTCTCTTTTACCGTGGGATTCATATATTTAAGATACAGAATTTACAAAATATTAAAAATGAAATTTAGCAAAAGCATTTTACTGCACCTATTTGCAGGAACAATATCCGCGGCACTTGTATTCGGAATTAAGTATATGGGGATATCGCTGAAGCCATGGTATGCCATCGTGATTGTGTTTTTGATATTTTCAGCAACATACTTATTATTGCTTAAAGCAGTTCATGAAATAAAAGATGAAGATGTGGAACTGATAAAAGATTTGTTAGGTCCATTTTCAAGATATATATACAAAAAGAACATACGCTAATGTGAACATTCTAATTATCATCATATTCGTCATTACAGGAACATTGCTGGGAACGGCGACTGGGCTCACTCCGGGGCTACATGTAAACAATGTAGCTCTTTTAGCTCTTATGTTTTATCAGACAGGTGCAAATCCACTATACTTATCTGCGTTGGTTGTTAGTGCGGTTATTGCGCACACCTTTCTGGACTTCATACCATCTACATTTTTAGGGGCTCCTGAAGCGGACACAGCGCTTTCCGTATTGCCTATGCACAGACTTCTGCTCTCTGGCCGAGGTTTCAAAGCTGTTTATCTTTCCGCTGTGGGCTCTGCCCTAGCAATGTTAATTGCACTCCCACTAATAGTGTTCATATTTCTATTTCTGAGTTTTGTTACATACTCTTCGTTAAAATATTACATTCCCGTGATTTTGATTACTATCATTCTGTTTTTGCTATATGAAGAATCAAAGAAGAGCATTGGTAGTATGCTCACAGCACTTTACATCTTTATAATATCTGGTGCTTTTGGATGGCTGGTGTTTCATCTACCGCAAAATGATAATTTTTTCCCGATTTCTTTTCACACCGAGCTACTATTTCCAATGTTTACTGGATTGTTTGGTATTCCCACACTCATACTCTCAAAAAATGCAAGCATACCTCCACAAAAAATTGAAAAAATGAGTATGGAGAAAAGCAACTTTCTCTCCTCTCTCTACGGCACTGTTAGCGGAGCACTCGTAGGATTTCTGCCCGGCATAACATCCGGAATAGCCTCTGTAATCGCAAGAGGCATGTACGGTTCAGACGAGACGGAAGAGTTCATAGTTACCTTGGGTAGCGTGAATACTGCCAATGCACTATTTAATTTGGCAGCTTTGTTCATTATAATGCATCCTCGCAGTCGCGCTGTGGGAGTTATATCAAACATGGTAAAAGTAACACCATGGGTGTGCTTTCTTCATCCGCCAGTGATATTTATCATTCTCCTCATCGCCGCATTTATCTCTGCAACACTGTCATTCTTCCTAACGGTTGAACTGGGAAAATTTTTCACAAAAATTACTGAAAAATTGGGTGAGAGATACGGGCATCTTTCAATGGGTATTCTTATAACTTTGGTTATTATAACATTTCTGATTACTGGAGTTCTGGGGCTTATCATATTAGTCATTGGAAGTGCCATTGGACTTCTACCTCCAAAGTTAGGTGTTATGCGCGTGCATTTGATGGCCTGTATTTTACTTCCAGTTTTGATTTTTTATTTGAGCTAAATTCACAATCCCAAAATGTTTAATACCTTCCATTTCAATTACCATCTATGAAGTATACCATGGCTTCCAAGTGCATATACAACCGAGGAGGGATGTGCTATTTTCTAATATCTGACCCCCAGCCATGCACACTTTGTGTGAATTTCATATCTGCAGATCCGGCATTGAAAAAAGAAATAAAAACCACAAAATCTTTGGTGACCTACTACGATTTAGTCCTAAAAGACCCGAGATATCGTGCGATGTTTCCAAAAAATGGAAATGAGATGCAGATGACTTTAAATTCTAGGACCCACAAATTGCCAGATGATTAGGATTAGAACCAACAAGCTGAAAAATGTCGTTATGTTAGAAGCAGTTGTCTCTGGATTCTTAGATTTTAACTTTGTAGATAGGTAAGTCATTAGGTCCTTAAACAAATACCCACCGTCAAGAGGCACTGCGGGAAGCAAATTTGTAAGTCCGAGCATCAAGTTGAGCCAGAATATCCAGTAAAAAGAGTTTACCAATATCCAGAATCCTGCAAAAGGCACTGTGAAGACATTCTCATAAGCTGCGGGAAATGGCATGAGGCCCAGAAAAGGCAACGCTATGAGGGACATGGTGGCTCTGAACATTTCTGATGGCCCATTCGCTCCTGCATAAGGATTGGATAGAAACTGCTTCAGTTGGCTAGGCGAACCGGGTAGTATGCCCATGAAAGCCGTGCTCACACCCAAAAAGCCCTTGCCTTTATACTCTCCTTTATTCAAATTTGGTTGATACTTTTCATAATAATCATATTTGTCAGCCAAAGTCACATTCAAGTACACATGAGATAGGGTGTTGTTGAGCATTACAATCTCCACTCTTTCTCCAGCATGAGTTTTATTAAGAGCATTGAGAAAATCTGAATAATTTCTTATTATTGTTCCATTGACGCTGTAAAATATCCATCCTGCCCGAATGCCTGCCTGATGCGCAGGATAGTCCTTCATCACGGACATGACAACCATGCCACTCACCAAATTTATTTTGTGTTCCCCACCTCTCCAAACACCTACGCTCACACGCTTTCCCGGCATGGCCGTGTTTGCATTTTCAAAATCTTTGAGTGTGTTTATTTTTGTGCCATTTATGGAATAAATTATATCTCCAATATGAACTTCGTTTGCATTCAAGCCCCCAACTGAAGACACATACACTCCAGAATGTGCGGGACTCACTGCACCTATGGAAAGAGAGAACAAAAGCAAAAACGCCATTGCCAATACTATATTCGTGGTGGGTCCAGCGGCAAAAACGTGCATTCTCTTAATTCTCTGGGCATTCAACAGCTCGTCCTCGTCAGGCTCCACAAACGCGCCGATGGGCACTATAAAAAGCAAAACACCCAAAGAAACTATTTTTAGGCGGTGAAATGCTGTAAGCAATCCATGAGAGAGCTCGTGAAACACGATGGCCACAATCAATCCTAAAATTCCGTACCATATTGGAATGATTGGATTTATTCCCGGAATGCCGAGAGCTTCCACGGGAGATGGGGCTCTGCTTGCGGGAATCGTGGTGACCATGTACGCCTGCCAGATAAGAAGCAAAAACACCAAAATCATAACGAGAAAGGATAAAAGCAATCCAACATAACCATACACTTCCCATATTTTATGTTTTCCAACACGCTCTATGAACTTTTTTCCCCGAGTGGTTTTCAGCATAATGGCGGGACCAAAGAGCGAGACGCTACCCTCTTTTTTAACATATCCTCTCCGATACAGTGCATAAACCAGCGCAATCCAAAGCGCCACGAGAACAAGGGCTATTAGCCACCCTTCATAAGCATCCATAGGTGTGGATAGCATAACCATTAAAAATGGTTTCCACAATTACCATAATATGATAGAGAACATCATACCTGAAATTGAGGAGATAAAAGACGAGAGTTTGAAAAACAAAGTGATTGCTGTGTGGGACTATGCGGTGGAAAAAGGAGGGTGGAAAGACTTCCCTCTCAATAAAATACCATTTACGCTTTTAATACCCACCGATAGAGACCTGATAACTCATACAAGAACAGTAACTAAAATGGCCATAGCCATCGGAAAGGTCAGAGGAGATGTGAACATGGATTACTTAATTGCAGGGGCTATTCTACACGATGTTGGAAAGCTTTTAGAGTTTGAGCACAGAGACGGAAAAGTGGTTAAAAGCGAGTACGGAAAGAGAATCAGGCACCCGGTTAGCGGTGCAATGCTGGCCGAGAAATTTGAATTACCATGGCAAATTTCCCACATAATAGCGGCACACTCAAAGGAAGGGGATTTTATAAAGAGAATTCCAGAGGCTGTTATAGTTAACCACTGCGACTTCACCGATTTTCACATAGAGAAGGGAAAGTTAGAGTGAGTCTATAAACTCTCCAATCTTCTCAAAAACTTCCATCTCTTTTCCGTGAAAGCTGTGATCAGCCCGTGGCACCTTCAATATCTCAATTCTTGGACCGATGTAAGAGCTTTTAAGCTTTTTCTCGTAGAACTCAAAATCATGGTAAAGGGTTTCATCTGAACCTCCAAAGAAAAAAAGCATTGGAAGTCTAACTTTGCGAATTATGTCAAGCTCAGAATCGTAGTTGAAAAGCATGGCCTCCACACGGTCCCTATCTCCAAAACTCAAAAATCTGGATGCGCTCCAGATGGCGCCCGTTCTTTTGTACAGGAAATAATGAATCTCATCTCCACGACCTCGGTCCTCCATATTCTGTGCAATGGCAACAGCCTTATCAAAATCATCACCCAGAGATTCTCGCCAAATTGGATAGTCATCGGAGGGAGATAGAAAAATCAGACTTTTCACACGCTTATCCTTTCGCTTCCACGCGTAATAGAGTATCTTCTGACACCCAGTGCTATGTCCAATTAGATGCACTTTCTTATATCCTAATGTTTCAATATAATTGATTGCTCCTTTGATATCCCTCGCCGAGTCTTCAAATCTCTCAAATGCTGTGCCAAACACATAGTACCTATTTCCTCTTCCATTTTTGAAGGACTTCACTATATCTGCACCGCGCGTGTTGAAAGTAAAAAACGCCAAACCCCGCTCAACTAACTTAATTGAGCCCAAAAGCACACCGTCCTTTGCAAATCCTCCGCCCATGCCGTGAACAAACAAAACTGCCTCATCTCCATCAGACTCAATTATGAAACCTGATGTTTTTACGTTATCAGTAGTCAGAAAGAATACTAATCTTCCTTCAAACTCCATCGGGTACTTCAACCTAATATCACCTGTGCACCCCCATGCAATTTACATTAAAATTATTTTCCCAGTCATGGCACGTGCCAAAGAATGAAGCATCAAGCAATAGCTAACCACAACCCTAAAATACTCCCATTTATTAGAAGTGGTAAGGTGAGAGAATGGTAAAGATAATAGACACCACGTTCAGAGACGCACATCAGTCTCTGCTTTCCACAAGATTGAGAACTGAAGATATGGTTCCAATAGCGGAAAAAATGGATAACATTGGTTTTTATTCTATGGAGGTGTGGGGTGGCGCTACCTTTGATGTTGCTCTGAGATACTTGCGAGAGGACCCGTGGGAAAGACTTAGAATTTTAAGAGAGAAAATTAAAAAAACAAAGCTGCAAATGCTGATTCGGGGCCAAAATGTGGTGGGATACAAGCATTATCCTGATGATGTCGTAATTGAATTTGTAAATGTTGCTCATAAAAATGGAATAGACATATTTCGCGTTTTTGACGCACTGAACGATGTGCGAAATATGGAAATTGCAATTAAAACCGCAAAAAAAGCGGGTGCGGAAGTTCAGGGGGCTATTAGCTACACTACAGGGCCTGTATTCACTCCAGAATACTACCTCAAGCTGGCGGAGCAACTCATTGAACTGGACGTGGATTACATAACTATAAAGGACATGGCAGGATTGCTAACTCCAAACTTTGCTTATGAGCTGGTGAAGGATATAAAGAATACCTACGGAATAGCGGTCAATGTGCATACACATTCAACAAGCGGAATGGCTGTTGCAACATATTTAAAGGCTGTGGAAGCTGGTGCTGATTACATAGATACTGCCATAAGTCCACTTGCATTCGGAACTGCTCAGCCGGGAGTGCAAATAGTAAATTATGTACTTCCAGAGAATGTTATAGCAAATATAAAT
>CAYRMJ010000046.1:0-10501 GCA_964425415.1 uncultured Thermoplasmata archaeon
TATTTCAATCCCACCATGGTCATATTTTAACCAACGAAATGTAGGGAAATGTAGTTAATAAATATTTCGGATAATATTTGGTTTTTCGTGAAGGATTTTTATCACTCATCATAGAATATTGTCACACATCATCGGTATTGATGTGCCTTTATAAAGATCCGTTGCAAAATCGTAAGTAAAATATATAAATAGTAGCGGGGGGTGGATTTGAACCACCGATCTTCGGGTTATGAGCCCGACGGGATTTCCTGGCTACCCCACCCCGCTATATAGGCGTATAGTAGCTCAGATATTTAATAATTTCTGAACTCCGGCAAAGTTGCGTTATATTTGAAAAATCTCCCTATATTACTGTTATCTGAGTATAATTGTACGGGTCGTATGTGAATGCACGTCTGATAAAGGCTAATTTCTGCTTATTGTTGTAAACTATTTTGTAGATATTGCAAAGTTCCAAGAACAGGGACACAATTTAAATATGAATCACACATCTTGGAAATGGATGAACTTCATAGAAATCCTAAAAAATCAAAAAATGCAAATGCTGTCCTTCGTGATTTCCATATTCGTGGTTGCAGGTTCTTTTGCAGCAGGGTGGCTTCTCACAGTTCTCACGCCACTATTTGTGTTTCTGATTTTCAAGTTTCTAAAAGTTTGGAGAAATAGAGAGCGCCTTGCCTACGGGCTGGCTGCAATAATAATCGGAACAATGCTCTTCTTTTTCATATTTTCCCATGAAGTTGCAAACGTTGATACTCAGAAGTTTGGAAGAGGCAATCTTACCGTGAAAATAACAGGTTATTCCTCTACAGATTTCAACAAGCCTGCAGTTGTTGATGTGATTTATAAAGGCAAAGTTAACACCACATTGTACTACGAGGTTAACAGAACTACAGATGGGTCCATGGTTAAATCGGGGTACGTTAACGGAACTGTGCAGAACGGTGAAACGCATTATCATTTCACTTTGAACGTTACAGAGGGTATATACTATGTAAAAATTGTGGTGAACAAGGATGTTGTTTACGGAGAGGTTCTCAGAGAAACTCCAGATAATCTTTTTGTTAATTTTATAAAGTTCAGTGGTCTTTATGTAATTGGTATATTGGGTGTTCTGTATTCTCTATTCATTTTCGGAGTGTACATGATCAGAAAGAATCAGGAGTTGATGGCGTTGCGGTATGAACCAAAAAAATGAATTAATAATTTTGGTTCTCTACTCATCTCTTATATTCACAATATCATCCATTCGCGGGAGTGAGATACCATCTCAGGTTTCCCCCTTTTCTTCTTGTTTTCATTTTGTTCTGTATTTTTTGTATTCATTTGCAATTTATATGTACTTTCAGGCTCCGTTTAAGAGTTATCTTTTTGGAGTGATTTATGCTGCCAGCGATGAGATTCACCAATTATTCGTACCGGGCCGCTCATGCGATCCCATGGATTTTTTGGTTGATTCCGCAGCTCTGGCCACTGGACTACTTTTGATTCATCTATGGAAACCCTTATCTACATTTTTAACATCATCATCTCGTGGATGAAAAGGACGCAGAGAAGCTGATGAATCAAGGTGAGTTTCAAAAAGCCTATGAAATTTATAAAGAGCTTGTGAATTCTGGAAAAAAAGATCCTGTTATTTACAACAACTGTGGTGTGGCTTTGGATTCACTTGGAAAACATCATGAGGCTATTGAATGTTATAAAGAAGCTCTCAAACTTGATCCAAATTACGCTACTGCTTACTACAATCTTGCAAATGCACTTGTTTATGTTAGGGATTACGATGGGGCATTGGAGAGCTATAAAAACGCATTGACTCTAAATCCAGATATGAAAGATGCTTACATTGACCTAGCAAATCTCTATCTTTTGATGAATGAGCTTGGAATGATGCGTAAAACGGTGCGCTATGCCATTGAAAGGTACAGAGATGATCCTGATTTGATTTATTCTGCCGCGTTGGTTCTGCTGGATGCAGGAGATGTTAACACTGCAATCACTTTGCTTAGATACTGTATTGAAATGCGAGACGATCCGAGCTATTGGAATGCTTTGGGAAACGCGTATTATGCGTTGGACAGATTTGAAGATGCACTCAAAAGCTATGATCGTGCTCTGGAAATTGACAGAAACAACGCTGAAGCGTGGAACAATAAAGGATTCACATATTTTACCACTGGCCGCATGATGCTGGCCATTGAATGCTATACGAAGGCTCTTGAGCTTAATCCAAAGTATCGTCAGGCATGGTACAATCGTGCATATACCTATCACGCCATGGGTAAGTTGAACAAAGCTGTCCATGATTATTGGATGGCTCTGCGTCTGGAGCCCATGGATGAGGTTGCGTGGAACAACATGGGTAACGCGCTTTACAATTTAAAACAGTACATGATTTCCATACCTTACTTTATGAAGGCAGTAACGATAAATCCTGATTATGATATTGCGTGGAACAATATAGGAAACGCATTGGACCGCATGCACATGCACCAATACTCAATCCCTTTTCACGAGAAGGCGTTGAGCCTGAACTCTAAATTTGATTACGCATGGCATGCGAAGGGGCATGCTCTGTGCGAACTTGGAAAGCATGAGGAGGCTTTAGAGTACATTGAAACTGCCCTTGATTTGAATCCTGACTACGGGGACACATGGTATTGGAGGGCCAAGTGTCTATACCATCTTGGGCAGTATGAGGAAGCCATTGCATCTCTTGAAAACGCTGTGAAAAAGGATCCTGAGGACCCGGCTGAGTGCTACATGCTCATGGGAGACATATACAACATGCTTGGGTACGATGTTGAAGCTCAGAGAAGCTATACGCATGCGTTAAATTACGCAAATCAAGAGCAGAAAGCAGAAATATACATAAAAATGAACAGATACGAAGAAGCGTTATCTTTAGGTGATGATGAGCTCAAAGCCAAGATACTGTATCGTCTTGGAAGATATGAGGACATACTTAATTTGGAGGGAGAATCACCTAAGGTAAAGTATGCAAAAGTGCTTGCTTTGGAAGCTTTAGGGAGATATGAAGATGCGCTGAGAGTTTTAAATACTTTGGGTGATAAATATCAAAAGGAACGCATGTTTCTTGAATTTCTATTGGGAAAGCGAAAGTTCAACATGTCAGAGTGCAAAGGTACAAAGTTCTGTCATCGTGTAGCCGCAACTTTAATTGATATGGGGCGTTTGGATACGGCGGAGAGAATACTCAGTAGATTGAAGACTAAGGAATCTTACTATTTGCTTGGTAAAATTTATATCAAACGAGGTGAGTTTAAAGAGGCAAAGAGATATTATGATATTTCCATTGGATTGGGAATGGAAATTCCACTTGATGAGCTTGAAGAAGTGATGCGCAATGAGAAGGTACTATCTGAGCAAAAAGAAAATAAAGGAAATAAAAAAGAATCTGGCAATGAACGTGTGGATAGAGGGAAAAGTTGAGATTTTGGAAGATGAAGTTTCGGTGATTCTTATAGATGGCATTCCATCTTTCTTTGAGTATGAGGGTTTATACTATCCTACTGTTCTATTGCTCCTTCATAATACTCCCGCATCTAAATATGTTACAGTGGATATGGGTGCGGTCAAACATGTGTTGAATGGAGCAAATGTATTTGCCGCAGGCATTGTGGATGCAGATGCTGAAATATCACCCGGTAGCGGAGTGTATGTTAGGGATGAAAAATATCATAAGCCCATTGCGGTTGGGATTGCTCTTATGAACGGTGCGGATATGGTAAATTCTAAAAGCGGAGCTGCGGTTAAAACTTTGCATTATTATGGTGATGTAATTACAAACTATTCGTAATGACCTTTTGGGATCTCAAAAATAAAGAAAGATGAAGCCATCCACGAAGCTCCCGCTATCAACGCCAGTATATTCTGCCACAGCCCGTAAGCTATTAAAGCTAACGGCACTCCGTATAGCAGCGTGTAAGCGAGAGCCCTATTCATTCACTCACCGACTTATCCGAACAGAGCTCCGAGGCCTGCAATCGCTTCTTCCTCTTTCTTTTCCTCTTGCTCTTCCTCTTTCTTCTCTTCCTTCTTTTCCTCTTTCTTCTCCTCGCCGCCGCTTGGTGCCGCTGCGGGCGCTGCTGCTGGTGCAAATGCTGCAGTCTTTATCGCTTCTTCAATGTCTATCTCACTGAGCGCAGAAACCAGAGCTTTGATTCTTGCGGTATCTGGCTCTGCTCCCGCTGCCTTGATTATGTTCGCTATTCCATCCTCTGTTATCTCTTTCCCAAGCGAATGCAGGATTAATGCACTATACACATACTCCATTTTTACTACCTCCTTTCATTCATCCAAACAGACTTCCGAGGCCTGCAATAGCCTCTTCTTCTTTGTTCTCATCCTCTTCTTCTTCAGCCTTTTTCGGCTCTTCTTCTTTCTTTTCCTCTTTTACTTCCGCATGACCGGAAGATATTAAACCTTTCAGTTCCTCGTCCAATCCTTCGGAGAGTTTAGATGCGAGAGCTAACATCTCTCCATAAGCTTTTCCCAGCAATAATGGGAGAGTGTCTGAATTAACCACTCCCGCATTGACCGCGAGGTTAAGTGCCTTTGCATGTGCACTGGAGATCAGGATTCTCACAGTTATGGTTGTTGGATACGCAGCATTCACACTGAGATTTATTGCACTCTGTATAGCGTTGAGCACATCTCCATAGACCTTCTCAGAATCAACCTCCAGTACATCCTTCGGAAATACCATTCCATCTTCGTAAGCGGCTCTCAAATCCAAACCCACAGTCATAGGATAAATCTCAAGCTTGGTTAGAACCTGAGCAAGATCCCTGCCTATCACCTCTCCCTTCTTAACTACAACGGTGTCTTTTCTAATGACTATCTTTCCCTTCTGAATCGCCGCGGGTATTCCAACCTTCTGAAACTCACTTATTATCGGACCGGGTTTGAACGGAGTCTCCCCTTCATGCACCACGATGTCCTCAGGAGCAATTTCTCCTCCCTTTGCAGGAGCCTTTGTTTTACTTGCGTCAAGCATCTTCACGAGCTTGAAAGCATCTATGTCTGTGAAAATTATGCCCGTCTGCCCATCAATGTAGTTTGCAAGGTCCTTTATGTTTTCTTTGTTAGATTTCTCTATTGCTAACTTTATGAGTCTGTTTTTTCCAACAATGAATACCGATTTATCTTTCAAGCTTGCACGCATCTTTTGCATCTGAGGTGCGGGAATGTTGTTTATATTCACTATTCCAACCACGGGATACTTCTCAATAAGCTCCACAAGCCTGTCCACGAATTTGTATTTCCATGGTGCAACATGAGCCATCATAAATCACCTCAATTTAATGCGGACCGCTGGGCCCATGGTTGTTTTCACATACACGGAATCTATGTTTTGCAAGCCTCTCTCAAGCTTGTGCTCCAGTCTCTTAATTACTTCTTCTATGTTCTCAGCAATCTCTTCCGGAGCCATGTTCTTTGTGCCCACAGGTACATGGAATGTCCTTTTGTCCTTACTCCTCATTCTCACGGTCTTTTTTAGATTGTTTATCACAGGGCAAGGATCTCCGCCCGGTGGTATGGGCTTTGGCATCTTGCCGCGAGGACCCAATATGACACCAAGGACTTTACCTATCCTGCCCATTAGAGGTGCTTCTGCCACGAAGAAGTCGTATTGATTTGCAATTTTTCGCGCGTTTCTTTTGTTCTCCGCAAGTTTGTCAATTTCCTCTGGAGGTATTATAAGGTCAGCACATTCCTTTCCTTTAAGCGCAGTCTCTCCTGAAGCAAAAAGAGCTACTTTCACATCTCTACCTCTACCATGAGGCAAAATAACTTCTTCATTCACCCTGTTTTTGGGAATGCTCAAATCCACATCTTTCAGATTTATCGCAAGGTCCACACTCTCAAGGAACTTCCTATCCTTTGAGTTGCTTATCGCTTCCTGAACAGCTTTCACGATATTGTTCTCCAATTGAACACCTCCTTGTAGTACGCGAGCCGCTTTGCGACTCTCCTACAAGCTCTTTATTCACTCTTCTGGGATGGTGATTTCGTTCTCCTTTATAAGTTTTTGCACCTCTCTCGGGTCCTTTCCCTCAACTGTCACACCCATGGACACACATGTGCCTAGAACCTCAAGCGCGGTGCCTCGCAGGTCATAAGCAAGGGTGTTGTCGTGCTTCATTCTCGCAATCTTTACCACCTGATCAATGCTCAGGTCTCCAACTATTTCTCCTCTCTTGCTGGATCCCTTCTCCACGCCCAGCTCTTTCTTTATCAATGCGGTTGTGGGGGGCGTGCCCACGGTGACGGTGAATTCCTTTGTCTTTGGATCCACCTCTACCTTCACCGGCACCTGCATTCCTGCATACGCCTTTGTTTTCTCGTTTATGACCTTTACAACCTGCGCCACGTTTATTCCAAAAGGACCCAGCGCCGGACCCAGGGGCGGGCCGGGCGTTGCCTTTCCACCTTCTACCAGAACTTCAACTGTTTGACCCATTATCTTCACCTCTTTCAATTACTCTTACCGCTTCAGCTTTGACGGTTATTGGAATCGGAACCATCGCTTCAAAGAGCTCCACGGTTATCTCGTTCTTTGATTCATCTAAATCTATAACGCGAGCGTGCTCGCCCTTGAACGGTCCCTCTACGAGTTCCACGATATCTCCTTTGGAAATCGTGGTTATGGTCGGAGTGGGAGTCAGGTAATGCTTCACATCCTCAATTTTCATCTCTCCGCGCACTACTCCCTTGGCGCCCCTCAAACCTTTGATGACTGATAGCACCTTATCCGGCCTTGAAGTTTCAACCAGAACATAGCCTTTGAGCTCAAAGGGCGCAATTATCGCATAAATTTCGGTCCAGCCCTTACTCTTCGCTTTGAGCCCCAATTCCCTAGCTACTTTAACCTCATGTCCAATCTGCGTTTTTATTGCAACTATTGCACTTTCAACATTCACATTCACAGTGTTGCTCCAAAGTGTTTCGTTTTCAATAATCAACTTGAAAGCCCCATGATCCCCAATCTCCGCCGCTTTCGGAGGATATATACTTATGTAAATTTCTTTGTTTTTCTGCTTTGGCACATCAACGTTCATGACCATGGGCTTGCTCTCAGTACCGTTCACCAGAGTACTTTCTGTGCTCTTTGATATGCCAGTTATGTCAATTCTCCACTCAAGACTCATGTCGTGCATGTTGAATTCAGGCAAAATTTTGAAAGTTGCACTCTCCTTTTTCTGTTCTCTGTTTTTTAGAATAAGTACTATCTCCGCAGGCCTGCCAGCAGGAATGCGAAAATTTGTCTCGTTGATGCTCACTTCCAACATGTTCATCCCTCAATCATTTGGGAATCTTCAGATAAACCTGCAAAATGAGGTATATGAGAAATCCCACCCCACCAACCAGTATTATGCCGATTCCCGTTATAGTTACCACTTTGGAATACTCATCTCTCGTGGGCTTGCGTGCCATCTTGAATATTCTTGAGTACTTTCCCTTCCCAATTCTTGAAAACCGCTCTTCTATTTTTCGCTGAATCTCTGCACTCTTATCCACCAAGTCCATTTGCTCACCTTATCATGTCAATCTCTTTGTTGCTCACAGTCTCTCGCCCATGTATGTACGGAGATTTCACTCCCGTTATCACAACCATCACTCTGATCATGTTTCCGAGGGTTGGATCAATGGACGCACCCCAAATTATGCGCGCACCATCTGCAATCTGAGACTGCACGTATTCTGCCACACTCTCCGCTTCTTTAACTGTCATGTTCTCTCCGCCCACAACATCAATGAGCGCACCCGAAGCCTCCGATATGTCTGCCTCAATTAGCGGAGAGTTGAGAGCCTCTTTTATTGCCTCATCAGCACGATTTTCCGAATCGCTCTCGCCCATGCCTATCATCGCAACGCCGCCGCCCTTCATTATAGTCTTCAAATCGTTGAAGTCCAGATTCACCAGTCCCGGCTTGGTTATCATCTCCGCTATGCCCTTTATGGCACGCATCAGAAGCTCATCAGCCACTTTGAATGCCATGTTGAGCGGGAGTCTGGGCACAAGTTCCAAAAGCTTGTCGTTTGGTATGGTTATGACTGTATCCACAACTTCCTTCAGCTTATCAAGGCCCCACATGGCGTTCTCCCAGCGCATTATTCCCTCAGCCTTGAAGGGTAAGGTGCATACGGCAATGGTCAGAGCGCCCAGCTCCTTTGCAATCTGAGCCACCACATGAGAGCTGCCAGTACCTGTGCCGCCGCCAAGCCCGCACGTGACAAAAACGATATCAGCTCCCTGCAAAAGCTCGCGGAGCCTATCTTCCACCTCTCTTGCCGCCTCCTCGCCAACCTGAGGCAGTGCCCCAGCGCCCAATCCTCTCGTGATTCTCTTTCCTAATAGCACCTTTCTGTTTGCGTGAGTGATGAGAAGATGCTGAGCATCCGTGTTTGCAGCAATGAGCTCAACATCATGTATGCCCTCATCCATCATTCTTGATATTGTGTTGCTTCCGGCGCCACCGCACCCCACAACCTTTATATTTGTTTTTAGTTTTTTGAGAAGCTCAATTAATTCCTGATCCTCCTCTGCCGATACTGTCATCTCCCTCGGCGCCTCCTCTGGCACGGCTGCCTTTGATAGCACCTCTTTGACCAGCGACTTCATAAAATCACCTCAATGTTGAGGCATAAAACGAATATAAATATAAAGATTTTGCCCTGCATGTTTCACGAATCTTTTATTTTCACGATGTGCATGGCCCTTTGTGGATTACGGATATCTGCTCAGATACGTGGAGAGAATGAGGTACCGAGCCTCAAGGGGTGGAATTCGCGTTGAAATTTCAGTTTCAACTCCTATCAATCACAATCAGATTGTAGCGTACAGGAAAGTTCCTGCTGAATTTAAAATCAGTGCCGATGGCGGAAGAATGGTGTTCAGGGGCATGCTTTCAAAAAGGGGCATTTTTAGATTGGACAGGGAATTTGCAGTGTGCCCAGCACCATGGAGTTTAAAAGACACTCATTTTGGTTCCGTTGATGATTATCCCGCAGATGTGGTTGAAAAGTACAAAGTTGGAACTCGGCAATGGCCCATTGATTCTGATTTGTTGAGGACGGTTGGCAGCGAGGCATGGTTTTCTGAGAAAGATATAAGAAAATGGATTGAAAACGCGTTTGCATTTCTGTGGAATTCCATAAAGCCGGAGAGGCTCAACGAGCGATTGGGTGCTGTTAAAGCTCTTTCTTCAGGGATGGGTGACTGCGACGAATTCACGGATGTATTTGTAACCTTAGCCAGAATGCGAGGCATACCTGCGCGCAGGCTTACAGGCATATACTTTTCTGAAAACCCTGAAAATCACGCGTGGGCTGAGGTGCTTCTCCCTTCGGGTATATGGATAACTGCTGACGCGGCGCTTCGCATTTTAGGAAGGGCTGCACCAGAGTACATAACCTTTAAAATAGAGGAGTTTAACGATGAAATTCCAGATTTGCAGGTGAGGTGGAAGGGTGGCGCTCTTGAATACGAGATTGAAGGTGGGGAATCTGAAGTTGAGAGAATAAAATGCTTTCAATAAATTTATAATTGATAATCTCATGCCCTGAATGTGGGCCGTATAATCGCAGATTATCGTGAGCGAAAGGTGATTTCTGTACTTAAAGACGCGCTGGGCGAGGTTGAAGTGACCAATTTGCCCGTGGGTGATTTTTTGGTGGTTTGCAATGATACCGCTCTTTTGATAGAGCGAAAGGAGGTTAGCGATTTCATTGCGAGCATGAAGAGTAACAGGCTCTGGGAGCAGCTTCGCAGAATGTTGATTGCAGAGTTAATGAATCTCAAAGTTGTGCGCCGTGCTCTTCTTCTTCACGGGCTGATGAGCGAGGCACTTGAAGGCTCTGGTGTAGGCTGGAACAATGTTATGGGTGCGTTTATGGAGATTCAGTACAATTACGGCATACCGCTGTTCCATGCGGAGAATGATGACTCCCTCATTCAGTTCTTTCGCATAGCATTAAAGAGGGAATGTGAAGGAAAGAACGGCGCGGAGATTCGTGAGCTGTGGGCGAGGCCCATACCAAAGCGTGGAATGAGCGAGGATGAGTGGAAGGTTTATGTTCTATCATCACTTCCTCTCGTTGGAGAGAAGATGGCGGAGAGTTTGCTCTCGCATTTTGGGAGCATTGAGCGTGTTGCTCAGGCGAATCCAGTGGAACTTCGCAAAGTTGAAGGCATCGGCGAGAAAAGGGCGAAGCTGATATTCAAAATCTTTCATTAATTTCTTATAAAATTCACGACCATTGATAGCAAATATCATGGAAAAAGAGTGCGAAAAACCAACATATTTTTGCGAAAGTTTTAAGTAGTGATTCGCTAATATATTTCTTGCCCTTCGCGGGCAGGAGGACTGAACAAAATGAAGAAAATATATGAAAAGGAAGAAGGCGTGAGCCCCGTGATAGCTACCATTCTGATGGTGGCAATCACGGTAGTGTTGGCGGCGACCGTGTACAT
>CAYRMJ010000047.1:0-10412 GCA_964425415.1 uncultured Thermoplasmata archaeon
GCAACTGCAATTGAAGGAAAGATAGCGGATCCTCGTGATTATCTGTGAGGTGATAGAAATGGAGAAAATAATTAAAGGAAGAGTTTGGAAGTTTGGCGATGACATTTCCACAGACCACATCGCTCCGGGACGCTATTTCCATCTTCGCACAAATCTTCCCGAACTCGCGAAGCATGTTCTTGAAGATGCAGATCCTGAGTTTCCGAAGAAGGTCAAGCCGGGAGACATAATCGTCGCAGGAAACAACTTCGGATTGGGGAGCAGCAGAGAGCACGCGCCGCGCATAATCAAGCTCGCGGGAGTGAGCTGCGTGATTGCAAAGAGCTTCGCAAGAATATTCTATCGCAACGCGTTCAACATAGGCCTGCCACTTTTGGTTGCGGATACGGACAAAATTGACGAGGGCGATGAACTTGAAATAGACCTTGAAAACGGAGTAATAAAGGACGTCACTAAGGGCATTGAGCTGCAGAGCACGCCAATTCCGCCGTTCATGATGCGACTCCTTGAAGATGGGGGCATCGTGGAGCACATAACCAAGCACGGGGATTTTAAGGTGGATTAAAACCTCTCAATTTTTTAGGTATGTGTTAAATATCCGAATGCCATTCTCCACTCCGGTGAGTTATATGATTGAAGCGTACATACTCCTAACCTTGGAGGCTGACAAAATTCCGAACACATTGCGCGAGATACTCAAAAAGGTTCCAGAAATTACTGAAGCAAAGGGCTTAACAGGGCCCTATGATGGAATACTTCATGTGCGTGCAAAAAATCTAAAGGACCTCACTCTTAAAATCGTGCCTGCCATATACAAAATAGACGGAGTTATAGATACTACGACTGCAATAGTTATAGATTCTGAAGATTAGTGAGTTGAAAATGGCAATAAAATGCGATTTGGGAAAGAAACGGGTAATTATAAAAAGGAAGTTGAAGAGGAAGAAAAATCTCATCATAGTTTTAAAGAAGCATCGTAGAGTACGAGCATTGAGAGTATCCACTATACGGGTTACAAAGCCAAGGATAAGTCCCAGCGAAGGGCTTGCAATTTTGATAGGTACTCAAATTGGAGCGGGAGTTCTGGGCCTGCCCTATGCTGCCTCTCAGGTGGGGCTTATTCCAGCAGTTGCGGTTTTAGCGGGAATAACTCTCCTTATGCTTTTTACATCTTTGATAGTTCTGAGAGTTTCGGCAGATATGGGCGGTGCTCAAATGAGTGCCCTCACATACAAAATCTTGGGAGGTATTGGCGGGTGGGCCATGTATATAAGCATAATTGTGATGGGATTCGGAGCATTGCTTGCATACATAGCAGGTATGGGTTCCGTGTTCTCAGCGTTATTTGGAGTGAGTGATACTGTGGGTGCAATCATATTTTGGATTTTTGCGTCCGTAGTGATTTACATGGGTCTGGAAGCAAGTGGAAAAGCTGAACTCATACTGAGCTTTATTATGCTAATTTTGTTTGTGGGCGTAATTGCCTTCATAGCTCCTTATTTCAACATAAACAACGCTCTGTACACAAATTATGAAGGTCTATTTGCAATAATGGGCGTGGCGATATTCTCCCTCGGGTGCCACACGGTCATTCCAGATGTTTATAAGGGAATTGGAGATTACAAAACCACAAAAAAGGTTGTGATTCTTGCATTTTTGATTCCAGCCTTAATATACGGTGTGTTCATGGCCGCATTTTTGCTTGTTTTCGGCACGAGCACTCCACAGATTGCAACACAGGGATTGAAGCAGCTCTATGGAGGCACTGGCGCCATGGTTGGAAACATCATTCCGTTTCTGGCTATAACCACAAGTTATATTGGCATTGGACTTGCAGGGCAGAGCAACACCGTTGATTTTTTGCATGTGAGAAAGCCTATCGCATGGGCAATCACAGTTTTACCCCCGCTCTTGGTGTATCTTGCAGGAGTAAGAAACTTTGCAGATGTTCTTGCTTTTGCTGGAGATACTGGAGACATGACAGCTTTTATCATACTTCCCATCTTGATTTTAGTAGTTGAATGGTACAGAAAAAGGAGGATGCAAAGATGAGTTTGCAAATGTTAGCTTTGGTAATAACTGTCGCGTTTGTACCCTCTCTTGCGTATATGGTCATAGTAAGGAACACCGAACGATATCAGAGAGAGCCATGGCGAGCTGTGATGAAATCCTTTCTCTGGGGTGCGACCTTTGCCATATTGATCTCTCTCATTGTGGAGATTCTTCTCACTTATTTTTACACCCAGAGTTTGGAACTGTTCAGAGGCTACGAGTTCATCGCAAATCACAAAGAGAGCATTGATGCTATAATGCTTGCAGGGGTGATTGCACCACTGGTTGAAGAGGCAGCCAAATCGTACGGAATAATCACATCAAAGGCATATATTGATGAGGTGGAAGACGGCTTTGTTTATGGAGCCTCTTCCGGATTTGGATTTGCAGCCACAGAAAATTTGCTTTACGAGATATCCGCACTTCTCTCTGGAGGTGTTGTGGCATGGGCCATTGTTGCTTTCATAAGGTCCATCGCTTCCGCATTGCTCCATGGAAGTGCCACAGCCATGACCGGATATGGTTATTCCTCCAATAAGGTTACTGGAAAAGGCAGCATTTTACATGGGTATGGAGTTGCTGTACTCATGCATTCTTCATTTAATATAATTGCATCAGTTCCAATATTCCTTGCAGGCTTTAAAAATCCTCTTGTTTACGCAGTACCCCTTCTAATTGCTATAATCTACGGCACTTTGGCATTCAAATACATACGAGAGAGGATTAGATACTACGATAGACATCCTCCGCGGCGATGAGACAAGCTAAAAAATCATCTAAAGTATGGAGAAGAGTTGAAACTCTATCAGCACGAGCAACACATATTATTCTCTTCTCTTCTCTCTTACAGGAAATAAATTTCTGATTGTCCACGCTAAGACTGTTCATTATATTTTTAGCCATGTTTGCATCTTCATACTCAATTACCAAATTTGCGCTCAGCCAAGGAATATCTCCCGACCCATTCTTCTTGAGTACTGCCATTCTTCCTCACCTTCCATCTCAAATTCCTTAAGTGACAAATCAATCATATCTGCGTAAAACAGTATGTATGCTTCACGAGTTCTTATTCTCTGTGGCACATTGTCCACGATGGGTGAGTGATGAGATATTATGGCATGTAGCAGTTTATCTCTCATATCTGCAGGGAAATCAACTATCTGCCTGATGCGTTCCTCAACCATGTTGTACGATATGACCGTATGGCCTAGAAGCTTTGCTCTGTCCCTCATTTTTATGCTGGTATCTATCTCGTAACTTTCAATGCGTCCTACATCGTGCAAAAGTGCAGCGGTTATCAAAAAATCAGGATTGAGAGAGTATATCTTTGATAAGGCTTCGCATTCTCGGGTTACATTTAGAGTGTGCTCAGCAAGCCCGCCTATATACGCATACGCCCCAGAAACTGAACCGGGTGCAGTTTTGAATTCTTCCACAAAATGAGAGGATGAGAAGAACAGTTCTAAAAGCTTTGAAAGGTGCACCTCTTCAACTTGCTCCACATATTTCATTATTTCATTCATCACATCGTCCACTCTATCAGATGCTTGAACGAACTTGCTGGCATCGTAGTTCTCAATTTTTTTGAGGTTATCGTACTCAGCGTCCACCGAGAGATAGGGGCTATCTCCGCCATGATAGTTTCCAGAAACTTCAATCACATCCCCCTCTTTTAGTGATTCGTACAATTGCTCAGTGCTATCCACATCGCGGCCCCAGTACTTGATGAAGACATTTCCAGTCCTGTCTCCCGCCTCTAACATGAAATATTTTCCAAATTTGTTGCGATAATCTTTTATTCCGAATTTTCTGCGAATCACCAGTTGAATGGTCACATAATCTCCATCTTTCAGGTCCCTCACGAATGTTTCATCGCCCATGCGTTATGGATATGCAAACTCGCATAATTTACTTTTCCTCAAGATGCAGTTTTTCAATAACAAGCTCACCTCTCACACCGTTCCAAACTTTGTTGTATGAATCAACCACAACTCTCTTTTTAAAAAACGGGGCATCCAGAACAAAACTTTCATATTCTCCCCCCTCTCCAGCCACATTTATTCTGTACTTCTTCTCAAGAGCAATCAAAACTCTCAGAAAATCATCATTTAGCTCCAATCCAAGATGTCTCTCATCCAGCCCGTAAGCGTAAACGCCTATTATGATAACCTTGAATCCAGCACTTATTATATCTTTTAGTATGAGTTTTTGCTCCTTACCCCAGAGGGGCGCGTAGGATATGAATCCAAGGTCGGTGCAAACTTCCTCAATTTTTGTTTTCTGGTAATTTGAAGCAATTGCGCCGCTTATTACAGCATCCACATCGTAATTTTTGAGAACATTTTTAAGAGAGGCCATGTCATCTCCAATTCTGTAAACATCTCTTTCAATGCCCATCGCTTCTGAGAGAAGGGCCGTGCGCTCAATCATCGGAATGTGGTACATGAACGATTCTCTCTCCTTGGGATAGATGGTTATCAGCTTTTTGATATCATATCCCTGCTGCATCGCGAGGTATATGGAGTATGTGGAGTCCTTGCCTCCTGAAAACAGGGCAACAGCATTCATAGATTGAGAAATGCCCGATAGGTAATAAAATTTTTATATTGAACCCACTTCATGTGCCTGAACAAGGTGATTCCCATGGGAAATGGACTTTATAACGCTAGGAAACTAAGCAAAGATCGGAAGGAGTTCAGGTGGAGTGATAAGTATTATAAGAGGAGAGTGCTTCGTCTGAAAGATAAGAGCGACCCGCTTGAGGGCAGTCCTCAGGCAAGGGGTATTGTGATTGAGAAGGTGGGTATTGAGGCAAAGCAGCCCAACTCCGCCATAAGAAAGTGCGTAAAGGTCCAGCTCATAAAGAACGGTCGTGTTGTGACCGCTTTCGCACCGGGAAATGGCGCAATAAACTTCATAGATGAGCACGATGAAGTGGTCATAGAGGGAATCGGCGGAAGACTGGGCAGGTCTAAGGGAGATATCCCGGGCGTGAGGTACAAGGTGATTAAGGTTAATGGCATATCTCTGAACGAGCTTGTGCGCGGAAGAAAGGAGAAGCCTGTGAGGTGATTTGAATGGCAAATTTTCTCATATTCGGAAAGTACTCAACTGAAGATGTGGCAGTTCGGGATCCGGGATTGGTCCGATACATAAATCTTGATGAGAGAATGGTGCTTCACACGCATGGCAGACATGTGAAGAAGCACATGGGTAAGGCGAATGTGAATATAGTGGAGAGACTCATCAACAACCTTATGCGCACTGAGAAGTACACGGGTAAAAAGATGAGCGCTTACAATGTTGTGAAAGAGGCATTTGAGATCATAGAGAAGAGAACAAAGAAAAATCCGATTCAGGTGCTGGTTGATGCAATAATCAATTCCGCTCCCAGAGAGGAAGTCACAAGATTGAAGATGGCTGGAATTGCGGTGCCAAAAGCGGTGGATGTGGCACCGTCCCGCAGAGTGGATATTGCTCTCAGAAACATAGCCGTTGGAACTGTGAACGCATCTTTCAGAAACAAGAAATCTGCCGCAGAATGTCTAGCTGAAGAATTGATAAAGGCATCTAAAAACGATGTTACAAGCTATGCTGTCTCCAAGAAGGAAGAAGTGGAGCGCGTGGCTGCTTCTGCAAGGTAAGGTGATGTGAATGGGAAGGAAAGAGGATAATATTCGCAAGGCAATGCAAATAATGAGAAACATTGAGAAGATAAGGAATATTGGTATTGTTGCTCACATAGACCACGGTAAAACCACGCTTAGCGATAATCTAATCGCTGGAGCGGGAATGATGTCCGAGGAGCTTGCTGGAAAGCAGCTCGTTCTTGATTTTGACGAGCAGGAGCAGGCTCGCGGAATCACCATCAATACCGCAGCTGCGAGCATGGTGCACGAGTACGAGGGTGATGAGTATCTCATCAACCTTCTTGATACGCCCGGACACGTGGATTTTGGAGGAGACGTGACCAGAGCCATGAGGGCTGCGGATGGTGCTGTGGTGGTGGTATGCGCGGTGGAGGGCATAATGCCTCAAACTGAAACGGTCATAAGGCAGGCTCTCAGAGAGAGAGTAAAGCCCGTGCTTTTCATTAACAAAGTGGATAGGTTAATCAATGAGTTAAAACTGGATCCTCAGGGCATGCAGGAGAGATTTGCTAAGATTATAACGGAGGTGAATAAGCTCATTAGAAGGTATGCTGAGCCCCAGTTCAGAGATGCGTGGATGGTTAAGGTTGAGGACGGAAGCGTGGCCTTTGGAAGCGCATATCATAACTGGGCGATAAGTGTGCCATATATGAAGAAGACTGGAATAACCTTCAAAGAAATCTACGAGCATCTAAGGGACGAGAAGCAGAGAGAGCTTGCCAAGAAATCTCCGCTTCATCGCATAGTTCTGGATATGGTGGTGAAGCACCTTCCTAACCCGAAGGATGCTCAAAAATACAGAATTCCAAAGATATGGAAAGGTGATTTAGATAGTGCAATTGGAAAGGCCATGGTTAGCTGCGATCCCAATGGGCCCATTGCTATGATGATAACCAAAATTGTGATGGATCCGCATGCGGGAGAGGTTGCTGTGGGCAGATTGTTCAGCGGCACTCTCCGAAAGGGTCAGGAGCTGTACATTGCAGGGCTTGGAAACAGAAAGTATAGGGTTCAGCAGCTCTCAATGATGGTTGGACCTGACAGAATTCAGGTTGATGAGCTGGATGCTGGAAACATACCTGCAATAATCGGGTTGAGGGATGCTGTGGCAGGATCAACAGTATCTTCCGATCCAAATATTGAGCCGTTTGAGCCCATGAAACATTATAGCGAGCCTGTGGTTACAGTGGCAATAGAGGCAAAGCACACTAAGGACTTGCCAAGACTGATTGATGTTCTCAGAACTGTGTCAAAGGCGGATCCGAGTTTGAAGGTGGAGATTAATCAGGAAACGGGAGAGCATCTTCTCAGTGGAATGGGTGAGTTGCATCTTGAAGTTACGGTGTACAGAATAGTGAATGAATACAAGGTTGAAGTGAAAACATCGCCCCCAATTGTGGTATATAGGGAAACGGTGGATCACAAGGGAGGGCCTTTTGAAGGAAAGAGTCCCAACAAACACAACAAATTCTACATGGTAGTTGAACCGCTGGAGGAGGGAGTGAGAGAGGCGATAGTGGAAGGAGAGATTCCAGAGATGGACAGAATAAAGGATAGAAAGGCTGTCACTAAGGCTCTTGAGGATGCAGGTTTGCCGAGAGATGAAGCGAAGAAGATTGAAGCCATAAGGGGCCCAAACATATTGCTGGACATGACATGGGGCGTACAATACCTGAACGAGACGATGGAGCTTGTGAAACAGGCGTTCTTTGAGGCTGTTGAAAAAGGGCCATTGGCCAATGAAAAGCTTTACGGAGTGAAGGTCAAGCTGATGGACGCAAAGCTGCACGAAGACTCCATTCATCGCGGCCCGGCACAGGTCATACCGGCAGTTAGAAACGCCATATATGGTGCAATGTGTCAGGGAAATCGTGTTCTCTTAGAGCCTGTGCAAAAGGTGTACGTAAACGTTCCCACTGAATTGGTGGGCGCTGTTACAAGGGAGCTTCAGCAGAGAAGAGGTGTGATAGTGGACATGGAGCAGGAGGAGTATCAGACCATAATTCACGCGAAGGCTCCTGTGGCGGAGATGTTCGGATTTGCATCGGCGATAAGAAGCGCAACTGGAGGCCGAGTGCTTTGGAGCACCGAGAACGCTGGATATGAGCGCGTGCCCAGAGATCTGCAACCGCAGATAGTTCGCAAAATAAGGGAGAGAAAAGGTCTCAAGCCCGAGCCTTATGATGAGGCTTATTACGCCGGGCTGTAAGTTTTAATTTTGCTATTTTATATTTTTAATTTTTGTTTGTTTTGGATTGCTTTTCTCTGCAACTGCTCGGTGCTGTAAGCAAAAGAATTTATATAGAATGAGTATATGGGGATGCGAAAACCAGAAAGGAGGTATCAAAAATGGCTGAGAAACCACACATGAATATCGTGTTCATAGGACATGTGGACCACGGCAAATCCACGACAGTGGGAAGGCTGCTCTACGAGCATGGCGAGATAGACCAGAGAATCATAGATAACTTCAGGAAGGAAGCTGAGGAGAAGGGAAAGGCGACCTTTGAGTTTGCATGGGTTATGGACAAGCTCAAAGAGGAAAGAGAGAGGGGAGTTACCATTGATGTGGCCCACAGGAAGTTCGTGACGGATAAGTATTATTTCACAATCATAGATGCTCCTGGCCACAGAGATTTCGTGAAGAACATGATCACTGGTACTTCTCAGGCGGATGCAGCTATTCTCATCGTTGCTGCGCCAGAGGGTGTGATGGAGCAGACCAAGGAGCACCTCTTCTTGGCGAGAACGTTGGGTGTGCCACAGATGATTGTTGCCATCAACAAGATGGACGCAACCAAGCCACCTTACAGCAAGGACAGATTTGAGGAAGTTAAGAAAGAGGTGGAAAAGCTCCTTGCGATGATTGGCTGGAAGGATGTTCCAATAATACCCATCAGCGGTTACAAGGGCGATAACATAATGAAGAAGAGCGAGAACATGCCATGGTGGAATGGTCCTACGCTTCTTGAAGCACTCAACAACCTGAAGCTTCCTCCAAAGCCCATTGACAAGCCTCTCCGCGTGCCTGTGCAGGATGTGTACAGCATAACTGGAATTGGTACAGTGCCAGTGGGCAGAGTGGAAACTGGTGTGCTTAAAGTGGGTGATAAGGTTGTGTTCATGCCTGCAAATAAGGCAGGTGAGGTTAAGAGCATTGAGATGCATCATCAGCCAATGCCCAAGGCAGAGCCCGGCGATAACATAGGCTTCAACGTGAGAGGCGTTGGCAAGAAGGATATTAGGCGCGGAGATGTTGCAGGCCATGTGGATAATCCACCAACAGTTGCAAAGACGTTCACCGCTCAGATTGTGGTGCTTAACCATCCAAGCGTGATTGCTCCGGGATACACACCTGTATTCCATGCGCACACTGCACAGATTGCCTGCACATTTGAGGAGATCATAAAGACCCTAGATCCGAGGACAGGTGCAGCCAAGCAGGAGCATCCTGATTTCATAAAGACCGGAGACATTGCCATAGTGAAGATTCGCCCAACCAGGCCCATGGTAATTGAACCTGTAAAGGAAATTCCACAGCTTGGAAGATTCGCAATCAGAGATATGGGCCAGACTGTGGCGGCTGGGCAGTGCATTGAGGTGGAGAAGAAACAGATGTAATTTTACCTCCTTTTTATTTTGGTGATTTTTATGGCTGTTTACAGAGCAAGGATAAAACTGAGCGGCACGGACCACAAGAAAGTTGACGAGGTTTGTGGCCAGATCAAGACGATAGCAGATCGCACAGGAGTGGAAATGCACGGGCCTATACCACTGCCGACTAAGAGGCTGGTTGTGCCTGTTAGAAAAGCACCTGATGGAGAGGGCAGCGAGACATGGGAAAGATGGGAGATGCGCATACACAAAAGGCTCATAGACATAGACGCAGATGAGAGAGCTCTGAGACAGCTTATGAGAATACAAATTCCTGATGGAATACACATAGAGATTGAGTTAAAGTCCTGAATTTGAAATATTTTTATACCATCTGCACATCTCAATGTGTATGGATTTGATGGATATTGCTTTGAGATTTCAGCAAAACGAGATTACTGAGAGGGAGGTTTATCTCAGATTATCGGAGAAAGATAAAAAAAACAAAGAGTTGTTGAAGAGTATTGCGGATGATGAGTACTCTCATTATAAATTTTGGAAGAAGATTACCGGTAGAGATGTTTCTCCTGATAAACGAAAAATTAGAAAATATTTGCTGATTTCAAAAATTTTCGGAGTGACTTTTGCAATAAAAATGATGGAGATGGGAGAAGGAGAGGCTCAATCAGAGTACTCCAAATTGAAGGGAAAGGTTGAGGGAATAGAATCCCTTATTGAGGATGAAATAAAGCATGAGAGAGCACTTATAAGTATGATAAAGGAGGAGAAGATAGAGTATGTGGGTTCAATGGTTCTTGGCCTCAACGATGCGCTGGTTGAGCTAACTGGAGCCTTGGCAGGATTGTCTTTTGCTCTTCAAAATACTCGGCTTATAGGCGTTGTGGGACTGATAACAGGACTTGCCGCCGCGATGTCCATGGCTTCATCGGAGTATCTATCTAGAAAATCCGAAAAATTTGACAAGCCGGGTAAAGCGGCCACATACACAGGTTTTGCGTATCTTCTGACTGTGATTCTCCTTATTATTCCCTATTTCATAACTGACATCTATTACTTTGCTCTGTTTGGAACTCTTAGCTTGGGTGTATTTGCCAT
>CAYRMJ010000048.1:0-10372 GCA_964425415.1 uncultured Thermoplasmata archaeon
TTTATTATAATCTCCCTTTTTAATCTATTTCACTCGCTTTAAGCCCCATTTTTATATATCCTATTTCTTCACCTCTCGTTATTCTCCATCTTACATTGATTTATGCGACAGAGCAGCCTAAAATTACCAAACACTAAAATTGCTCCACGATACGAAGAATTTCTTTAAGATTTTTTATATTGAAATCTGCCTCGCCATTTCCTATCCTTACTGTGATGCAACCTGCTCTTTTTCCAGCTTCTATGTCATAGTCGTAATCGCCAACCATCAATGTTTCCCACGGTTTTGTGCCGAAGCGATTCATAAGATAAATCACACCATCAGGTGCAGGCTTAGGGCGAAAACCTGAGTCCCTGCCAACTATGGCATCAAACTCATCTGCTCGCTTGCCAAGCGCCACCTTAGCCGCTTTCAAAGTGTTTCGTGTTAGAATTGCCACTTTTATACCCCTTTTTTTCAGAGACATTAAAACAAAATCCAAATCCTTATCAACAAATGATGTCTTTGCACGTTTCAATTCCTCTCTTTCAAGAACCGCAAGGGCATGAGCTCCGATGTCTCTCAAAAATTCATAAAGGTGCTGAGGTGCATTATCAATTTTTAGCTCTCTCAAAATCCTCTCTCGCATGTATGAAAATGGAATTGAATTATGCACGATAGTGTCATCCATATCAAAAATTACCAGCTTAATCATTTTTAGCTAGCTCGTAGTAGTACATCATCTTACAGGAATGCTCAACCATGCTTGCAACCACGTATGCTTCCTCAAGTATCGCACCTCTCGCAAATACCCCGTGTGAGTAAACAACAGCAGCTTTTCTATCCGCAAGGGCTTTTGCCAAATTTTTGGCCAATTTTTCAGTGCCAATGCCGCCTTCAACTATGGGTATGTCATGAAGAAAATATGAACCTTCACTATCAATTGGAACGATTCTATTCTCATTTTTATCTCTACGAATTAAAGATTCAACCACTGCAAAAGGAGAATGGTCATGAATTATGGCCAGTGCAGAAGTTTGTTTGTAAATTTCCCGATGTGCACTAACTTCTGATGAGGCTATCAAATCAAGAGATGTGGGCTTGTAAATGGATACCTTCACAACATCATCTTCGGTTATCTCATCAAGCATACTTCCAGAACGTGTTATGTACATATAATCTCCAACTCTCACGCTTATGTTACCGAAGTGCGAACCTACCAATCCCTGTTCCACAAGCTTGCGTCCAAATTTGGAAATTTCGCGCCACATGGCATGAGCATGAGCGTATGCCTTTTTAGAGTTTTGGCACTAATTAAAAATTTTAGATTGAGGAAAACAAATTTAATGTATGACCCACATGCACCGCGCATGAAATACTGTCCCAACTGCGGCGCCAAACTGAGCGATAATTCTAAATTCTGCCCATTCTGCGGTGCAAATCTTGAGGATTATGTGGTCTATAAAAGACCTGAAATAGAGGTTTCTGAGGATATGATTTGCAGACATTGCGGAAAGGGTAAATTGATGCTGGTGGATGGTGAAAGCGATATACCACTATACATGTGTCCGCACTGCGGATGGTACTATGGTGATTTTCTGGGCGTTGGAAAGCCCATATATTATGATTCCATTCATTTGAAAATTGGACGAATAATAAAAGCCGAGATAAGAATGAAGGGATATGTTCGGGTCAATGTTAAAGAAACCGCTGATATGGAAGATGAGGCAATTACCGAACTTGCAAGGTATCTCAAAAACGATCTGGAAGGCTATGAAATTTCAGATATAAGAGACGCACTGGTTTATCTCCTTGAGGAGGATGTTATAGAGCTGTATAAGGAGAAAATGGGCAATGGCTTTTACTGGGTGGGGGTGAGATTCGTTGATAGAGATTAGAGATGATGGAGTTTACTTAGTGCGAGGTTCAGAGGTAAAGAACATTAAGATATCTCCAGATGAAATTGAAAAAATAAAAGAGGGAAATTTAGAACTCCTTTCCGATTTGATTGCAGAGCATCCCAACGAGAGAATAGTTCTGGTTATGAAAAGGGAAGATTTACGTGAGTATCTTATAAATTTGGCGAAGAGAAAAATGCAAGAGAGTATAGAAGAAGATTACATTCTCACACAGGTTCTCTCAGCCTATGATGATATCACAGCAATGATAAATCTGATATCTGAGCGAATACATGAGTTTGAAGTGATTGAAGAGATAAAGAGTGAGGAAATTGAAGAATGCACCATGCTACGCAAAGAGCTGGAAAATTTACAAAATCTCAGAGATTATCTCCAAACAACCATTGAATCTAAAGTTAAGAGAATTGCGCCCAATCTGAGTGAGCTTGTTGGGGAGATTATAGCTGCAAGACTTATCAATTTGGCTGGTGGACTGAAGCGGCTCTCTGCAATGCCCGCATCTACCATTCAGGTATTGGGCGCGGAAGATGCGTTTTTTCAGCATCTTAGAAAAGGTACACCCTGCCCCAAGCACGGGGTGATTTTTCAAATAGCAGAGATAAGAAATGCGCCTAAGAAAAAGAGAGGTAAGATAGCACGAGCTCTTGCTGGAAAAATTGCAATAGCAGCACGAGTGGATTACTATGGTGGAGAGTTCGTTGCAGATAAATTGAAAGAAGAATTTAAAAATAGGGTGGAGGAGATAAAGAATGATACTGGTAGGAAAGGCAGATGAAGAGGAGCTTATGAATCTGATTGGAGAGCGAAAAGGAAGCGTGGTAAGTTACTTTGGCTATGTGCGCAGGGAGAACAATGGAAAGATGGTGAAGAGAATGGTATGTGAAGAGCGGGATAACTCCCATCAGATAATGGAGAAAATTGAAAAGGAAATCAAAGAAAGATTTGATGTGGAAAATGTCATTCTTTATCACACCATTGGTAATGTGCCTGTTGGAGGCTTGCTTGCGGCGGTTATTGTCTCCACGGTGCATCGTGACTCTGGATTTAAGGCATGCAGGTATGGGATTGATAGAATAAAGGAACTTGAACCAGTTTACAGAGAGGAGATCCTTGAAGATTGATGAATGCACCAGTTATCTGAGGACTTTCTAAATAAAAGAATCCACAATTTTTCTCAATTCATTAGCTGCTTTTTTAATATCTTTAGCACCCATCACCGCGGAAACAACGGCTATTCCCATAACTCCTGTTCTGAGAACACTCGGCGCATTCTCGTGGTTTATGCCCCCTATTGCCACAACAGGAATATTCACATTCTCCACTATTCTTTTCAGGTTTTCCACTCCAATAACGATGGTATCCTCCTTGGTTGAGGTGGGAAAAACGCTACCTGCCCCTATGTAATCAGCCCCGTTTTTCTCTGCATTCATCGCATCCTTCGGAGTTCTTGCAGTAGCGCCAATTATACCATCCCATATTCTCCGTGCATCCTCAATCGGTATATCATTGCTTCCCAGGTGCACGCCATCGGCATCAATTGCCATCGCAATATCAATCCTGTCATTCACGATTAGAAGGGCATCGTACTCGCGGGTCAATTTTCTCGTCAGTTTTCCAATCTCCACAGTTTCCCTTGCAGGTCCCTCTTTCATCCTCAGCTGTATGGCTGTTGCGCCGCCCTCAAGCGCAAGTTTGATGGCATTGATGATATCTCCAACACGGGGATCGGTTATAACATACAGTTTGAGCTTATGATGCCACATTTACCCATGATTATCGGAGGAGGGATAAATGGTTTTGGGTTATGCGTTCCCTATCGAATAGAGTAGAGAGGACTGGGATAATGCAATAAGATGTTGATAAAGAACGAGGTCCACAGTTGTATGTGGAGAAATTGCTTGTTTTTTGGGATATTTGTATGCGTTTGTGAGAAAAGAGTAATGCAGTGAGTATCCTCGGAGAATTCTGTAGAGTACGGAAATTATTTCGCATAGGGATTAAGAACGAGGTAGAAATAATGAAGGTGGTAAAGTTAAGCGACAGCAAGATAAGAAAAATAGCGAGACATTGCCACATAAAGAAGGATGTAAGCACGAAGGAGACTGCGCAAATATATGGGATGAGCGTTAGAAGGATACAGCAGATAATAAAATAATAAAAGAGTATATGGAGACAGGTGAGATGCCTACGCTTAAGAAAGGAAGTTTTGTTAAGTGGTACGATCACAGGATTCACGGTGCGTTATGGCTTGAAATAGGCGAGAATCCAGAGGAGGCATTAATCCAAAAAGCACCACCAGAATCCCTCCTTGGTTTGTTTTTCTCGCTATCCAAAAAGATATCCGCTGGAGGTGATACTAATGCATTTTTATAGGCGAAAGATAACTCTATTTTACACTAACTTTTTCATGTTTTTATAGAATTTAACATACCCCTATTCCGTAATATATATATGTTATGCATCCCCTATATAGGTGATATAATGGAAATGAATTGGGTGGATCTATTAGAAAATGAATGGCGTAAAATAAGTTTTGCTGAAGAAGAACCATATAAACCGAAGACTCTCGGGTGCTATGCCACTTTAAGGATTTGCCCGGCTATTGCTATAGATTAACATATTTTTTTATTTTTATGTTCTAAGGTGAATTTTATAAAGAAGTATAAAGTACACAAGTATCTTGAGGGGGGTGTGCTTATCTATCCGGATGATAGTTATTTAGCTCTTAATAAAGCCATAATAGATGCTGTTTTTATAATTATAGATGTTATCTGTAAATATAATATATCTCTTAGAGATGTATTGGAAAATATTAGAGATTCTGAAATTAAGAAAGGGATTATGCATATCTTTAATGATTTAGATATTAACTGTAATAGTATTATTATCACAGGTGATGATAGTCATTATTACCCTGTCCAATTATCTTATGAAGTGACTCATAGATGCAATTTAAAGTGTAGGCATTGTTATATAGATAAAAAAAGTGTAAATCCAAAAAAGGAGATGAACCCACAGGATTTTGAAATATTTTTATCAAAACTTGATAAATACAATCTTCCATTGAATATACAGATTACTGGAGGAGAACCTTTATTAAGAAAGGATATATGGGATATATTAGAAATCGCCTCTTTTTACGCAAAAGATAAATGGAGTTTTAATACTAATGGTTTATTAATTAATAGGGAAATTGCTGAAACCATAGATTCATATGGCCCCTCTATGGTGGCTATAAGCTTAGATGGGGATAAGGAGTCACATGAATTTCTTCGAGGTAGAGGCACATTTGAAAAAACATTAAATGCTATAAAGATTTTTAATAAATATACAAATGTTGACATTGAAATAGATACTATGATTACCCGAAAATATCCCGATACCATTGAGAGAGTCAAAAGAGTTCTACAGAAAGAAAAGATAAAATATAAGAAAATAAACTATGGTTTCTTTATGCCTGTATGGGGAGCAAAAGATGCAAATCTGGTGAAAGAATTGCTGCTACTTCCAAGTGAGTTTTATGGAAGAGAATATTCTAAAAATAAAAGTATTCAATTTGACTACTGGGAATATAAACCTTCAAAAGAATGGAATAATCACTGTAGTGCTGGTTTTTACACATATATACTAGATCCCTATGGAAATATATTTCCTTGTGTTGTCGATAGAATAAAAATATTTAACATGGGCAATATCCTAATTAACGATGAAAACTACATTTTCAAAAATCAAGCAAGAAAATATTTCAGTAGAAAACCGCTTCCAGATTCAGCATGCTATATGTGTCCATACAACAAACTATGCAAGTCATGCCTAGTATATCAATCTGCATTTTGCAACAGAATAGGTGAGTTCTATGGATAAAAATTATGTTTATTTTTTGATTGCAGGTAAATCTTTCTCAGCATTTGGGACTTTACTCACGACATTCACAATTTTCATACTGCTTTATAATTTATCAAATTTGCCTGCAATAATAGGTTTGGGAGGGATAGTCCTATCCATTCCCTCAATGATTTTAGGGGGTGTGCTGGGTACTTTCGTGGATAAGTATGGCCCCAAAAAAATGTTGATAATTTCTTCAATTAGCAATCTCCTGATAGCAGGTGTTTTGATAATACTATACGAGTTCTGGATTGTTTTATTAGTGTGTCTTTTCATATACTCCACTTTTCTGGTGCTCAGTGGTATATCCTTTAATGCACTGCTTCCCAAATTGATAGGGGAGGAAGAACTGTTTCACTACAATAGCATAATATCCCTGTCATTTATGATGGCAGGTTTTCCCGCACCAGTGATTGCGGGATATCTACTTAATATAAATGTCCCCCTCATCTTTTTAGTTGATGTAATTACCTATGCCTTTGAGCTAATGGTTGTCTTAAGATTGCCGTTGATCTCATCCCACATCCCGAAAACTTCATTTTTAACTGATTTTCATGAAGGGATAGAATACCTTCTCCGCAAAAAAGAAATTCTGTTTGTTATAGCGATGATTTTCATCGCATTCTTATTTCTGGGAGGAACAAGAACCATACTGATACCCTATTTCTCAGATTTATTTGGAGACAACTACTCTTTGTTTTATGGAGGTTTTAAGTCCCTTGACGGTATATCAAGTGGTATAATCCTTTTGGCATTTTCTTTGGGTTATATTAAGATAAAAAAGCATCTTTTTGCAACCTCTTTTGGGATCATATTATTTTTTGTAGCATTATTAACACTTTCAGCATTTCCATGCTTACCCGTGATAATCTTTTCTGCGATACTTTCAGGAACATCTTCAGGTATGATTTCTCCAAATTCAATGACATACATCCAAAAAACAGCAGATTCTAAATTTCTGGGTAGGGTTATAGGGGTTCAGCAGGTAATTCTATCCGCATCCACACTAATTTCCTACATTCTCCTTGGTGCCTTAGCAACCATTTATAGCCGACGGATAATGCTCTCTTGGATTGGAATAATGGGATTATTAATTATGAGTATTTTTGCCATTTTTTCGTTGAGAATGGAAAATAACTTATCGCACAAAAGCGAGAAAAATTAAAATCATCTTAATAGATGTGTGGGAATAAGCGTAAGAATTAGGCATTGTAAAATGGTATCAAATCTCATCAACGTCAGTTAAAACTCTCCTAAGCATCAACTTTTAGCGGAAAATCAGTATACACCTGAAAATAGGTAGTGAGATCCGCATTATTACCCATAAATGCTCTTATTTTGTCTCTTATCGCTTTTTGTGGGTGCAGGAAAAATTACATCTATGGTGGATGCTTTTTCTTTTTGAAGGTGATACCATGCACCGTTATGAAAGACAGCGTGATCTCGTAAATCAGGAGCGGTTGCTCAAAGCCAAAGTTATGATAGCTGGAGTTGGTGGTCTGGGTGGCTTCACAGCAGTTAACCTTGCCCTTGCAGGCGTGGGTACGCTGATCCTAGTTGATCCCGACACCGTGGAGGAGAGCAATTTAAACAGGCAACTCCTCTACAGGGAGGAGCATATCGGACGCAAGAAGGTAATGGTTGCCCGGGATTTCTTAAAGGGAGTCAATCCCCATATAGATGTGCTGGCCATTGATACTCCTGTTGAAAATGTTGATGACTCCATTGATTTTGATGTTGTGGTGGATGGTCTTGATAACTATCCCTCCAGGATTCATGCTGAGCATCTTGCATTGTCCCGTGGCGTGCCGTTTGTTTTCGGCGCTGTTGAGGGGTACATGGGAATGCTCACCTTCATAGACGGAGAAACTAAGAGATTGAAGCATTTCATGCATGGGAGAGTATCGCAAAATCCGCAGGTTTTGGCTGGGACTGCGGCGTTCACCGCATCTCTGCAGGCGCTTGAGGCGATAAAGTATTTATCAGGGCGCGGAGATTTGCTGAGAAACAGGCTTTTGATATACGATGCTCTGAGCACGAATTTCGTGGAGGTGAAACTGTGAAAGTGCGCATACGATACTTTGGCAGATTTGCAATGGAGATTGGCAAGTTCTCAGAGGAAATTGAAATACGAGATGGGGCAACGGTTAGAGAGCTCATCAAAATGCTCCGTGAACGCTATCCTGCACTCAAGAACGAGGAAATTGAAGTTTCAATTGATGGCAAATACGCACCTGAGGACATGCCCCTTACCTACGAGGTTTCGGTGTATCCGATGATAAGCGGAGGTTAAGTTATTTTTTCAAGATTATCGCCTCTCACGATGAAAGTGTCCTCGTGCTTTATTGCACCTTCGGGAAGCATGAGCGGCGGGTGCACTATGGCGAGAACCATGCCCTCTTCTATCTTCCAGAATCTGTGTCCCACCACGATTGTGGTTATGGGTGGCTCTTCAATGAGAAGCCCCACTCCATGCGTGTAGCCCTTCACATAGTAATCGTCCAGACGCTCGTGGCGATACACTTCGTAAATCTTCTTTTCCACCGCGCTGAACGTAATTCCGGGCTTTGTGCTCTTTATCGCAACATCGTAGGCTAATTTTTTCACTTCCATCGCCCTTTTTACCTCATTTTTCACTTCGCCCACCAAAAATGTTCTGGCCATGTTCGCGTAGTAGTTGTTGTAATCAGCACCGATAACAACGGTGACCACTCCATTATCTTTCACGTACGCATCCCTGAACGGCTCCGCGTGCACTCTGGGCGTGGTGGAAACATAGACCTTCGGGTCCTCGCTGCCCTCCTTCATCAGGAGATGCGAAATCTCCGAGGCAATTTGCAATTCGCTAAGCCCGGGAGCGATTAGCTCCGAGGCGAAATCCATTCCTTTCTCAGCTATTTTTCCCGCCTTTTTTATGTTATCCAGTTCACACTGGTCCTTTATCATTCTAAGCTGGAAGGTGAGGTCAAGAATGTCCACCACTTCAACCTCCGGGTTCAATCTCTGAAACACTTTGAGAAATAGTAAATACGCATCCCTCTCCACGGAAAACTCCAAACCTACGCGCTTGTATCCGTTTCCGCGAATCCACGAGACCACCCCGCCCATGAGAGATTCTGCATCCTGATATTCCTGCACATCCTCTATCCATGACCTTCTTTTGAATTCCTCCGCCTCGCCCTCAACCACGAAGACCATGGGCTCGCCCTCCGCGGGAATGAGGAGCGAGGGCCTAAGCCATCTTGTGCCTGTGAAGTAGGTGAATGTAGATAGCGCACGAATAACCGCACCGCCAATATTGTTCTTCCTGAGCAATTCCTGAAACTTTCGCAATCTCCTCTCAAACATATCCTTCGGCCCGCGCATTTTAATCACTTCCAGTCCAGCAACCTTTTCTCTCCTTTTATTTCTCTAATCTCTGTTATGTCCTGAGTGAATTCCAGAGTGCCCATGTATTTTCCCTCTCCATCTCTAACGGCAAAGTACTGTATTAATATTTTCCTCCCGCGCATGTCAATCCAGAATTCTGCCTTGCTTCTCTCTCCTTTTTTGAACGCCTGCAGGATTTTGTTCACTATATGCACGCTCTTTGGCGGGTGACACAGCTGCACGGGCCTTCCAAGAACGCTCTTGGTGCGGGTGAATATTCTCTCCCCGCCAGAGAAGAACCTCACACGGTCCTCGGCGTCAATGAATGTGATATCCGCGGGCATGGTCGCGAGCATCGCTGAAATCTCCTTCGGTAGCATGTATCCGTCCTCAAGTTTCACATCTCCATCACGAATCAGCTCTTTTTTATCGGGTTTGAAGGCCATGGCGCCCATGTTCTTCTTCATCTCCTGAATCAGGTGCTGGGGCAGGTTCATTAATTGCTCCGCCGTGATTTCATCGCGCACCTCGTAGGGCATTATCTCCCGCACATCAGGATTCCACTCCTTTGGCTTGATTTTGTAATACCCTATTTCGTCGTCCTGCATCCTTATCGCCTTGAACTCGCCATCGCTGAGCAGCACCTTGAGCGTCGGATAAAGTATATTGTTCTCCCTGAACACCATGTCAATGAGCCGATTTGCGAGGTCCTGTGCAATCTCTTTTATCTCCCCGTATTTCCTCTCAGCTATTTTCCGAAGAAGTTTGTTCATCTCCGCGCGGATTTCATCGTGCTTGCGCCACAGCACCGCGGGTACCGCCGTTAAGCCTCTTCTTTCCAGATACGGAAATACTATCATCTCCTCTCTCTCGTAATGGGTGTAGCCTATGGCTTTCAACCCGCGAGCGATGCCCTCAAGCATCTTCAAAGTGCTATCTCTAGCCTTGCCCTCCACATTGCTGAGGGATGTGCCATATAGGTTCAGAATCTCCGCATCTTTTATTATCTCAACGTTCTCCTCGTAGAGATTGCGGAGCGGGTGGCCTTCGGGCATTTCTTTTATCTCTCTCTCCGCACCGCTCACGCTCTCCCGGAATATCTCCACGTGTATGTCGCACATCCTCGCAATCTCCCTCGGCGAAATTCCTTCCTTAACCAGCTCCTGCTCAATGAGCGGAATTTCCAGCGGTGAGATGGAGCGCAAAACGTCCTTGAATTC
>CAYRMJ010000049.1:0-10150 GCA_964425415.1 uncultured Thermoplasmata archaeon
CCTTAGTTCTATCTCGTTCTTAATCCTTATGCGAAATAATTTCCGTACTCCACAGATTGCTATCGGTTGCGTGTTATCTGGAAATTACTTTGCCGATTTTTCATCTCATTGCATCTCTCCTGTCTCTGCATCTCTCCTGTCTCGCCAATATCCAGAAGTTTGATATGAGTTACCTTCTGATTGCAAAATATTTTGCAGATGCTCCCAATGCTGAATGTAAGGAGTAAAACTCTTATATAGGTAATGTATAGGGCGTTTGGCGATTGAGATGGTTACAGCGTATGATGTTCCTCCGGAGAAGTTAATTTCCGAGGTTGCAAAGGTACTCAAAGAGAAGATAAATCCACCGGAATGGGCCAAATGGGTAACAACTGGAGTACATAAGGAGCGCGGTCCAGAGCAAGATGACTGGTGGTACATCAGGGTAGCTTCAGTGCTCAGAAAAATATATGTTTACGGGCCCATAGGCACATCGCGCCTTGCAGCACATTACGGTGGTAAGGAGGATAGAGGCTCAAAGAGGTACAAAGCTCGGAAAGGTAGCAGAGCCATAACCAGAAAGGCAATTCAGCAGCTTGAAGAGCTTGGTTATGTAGAGAAAGTTAAAAAAATAGGAAAGAACAACAAAGAGATAGTGGTAGGTAGAGTAGTCTCACCAAAGGGAAGGTCCTTTTTGGATAACACCGCCAAGGTGATTATGGATTCTATTGTTAAGGAGAGAGAAGAGCTTAAAAAATATGGGGAATGAGGGAGTGAACCATGGCCGAGGATGACAAAGAGTTGGAAGAAATAAAAAAACGTAAGCTTATGGAGTTGATGGCTCAGCAGGAGCAGGGGAGCGAGGACCAGCAACGAGCACAGGAAGAGCTAATGCGTCAAAATCTTATGCGTCAGATACTTGAGCCAGAAGCACGAGAGCGGTTGGCAAGGTTAAAACTTGCGAGACCGGATCTTGCTCAGGCGGTTGAAAATCAACTGATACTACTGGCTCAGAGTGGAAGAATATACAAGAAGGTAAGTGATGCTGAGCTTAAGGAGATCTTGAGAAGACTCACATCAAGTCGTAGAGAAATTAAAATTGTGAGGCGATAAAAATGGCAAGAAATAAGCACGTGGCTAGGAAATATCGTTTGCTAAGAAAAGTAAAATCAAATAGGAGAGTACCTGCGTGGGTTGTTATGAGAACGCAGAGAAAGTTTCAGATGCATCCGCATAGGCGCAACTGGCGCAGAAATAAGTTGAAGGTTTGAGGTGATTGATATGGCTGAAACTGAGAGAATTTACAACATACCTCTTAGAGATGTAAAGGGCGTTCCGAGAACCAGAAGGGCAAATTACGCTGTAAAACTGATAAGGAACTTTGTGGCGAGGCATGTTAAGGTTCCAGAAGAAAATGTGTGGATAGACAACAGAGTAAACGAGGAAATTTGGAAACGTGGAATTGAGAAACCTCCGTCAAAAATAACTGTAAAAGTAATAAAATTTGAGGAGGATGAGACAGCGGAAGTTCTAATGGCTGACTAACTATGATTTCAAAACTCTCCATTTTTGGAAGTTCATTTGTGGGAGTGTATATCTGCGTAAACAATAGTTTTGCTGTTTTACCATCTGGAGTGGATGATGAAGTAAAAAATAAAGTTTCTAAAACATTGGACGTGGAAGTTTTTGAGACTACATTAGGTGGCAGCAAGCTAATAGGTAGCTTGATGGTTATGAATTCTAACGGCGCAGTTGTTACTGATTTTGCCAATGATGAAGATCTAAACTTTTTGATGGATAAGATGAATGTTCTCTTCATAAATGATCGCATAAATGCTGTTGGAAATGATATACTTGTTAATGACCGTGCTGCGCTTGTTCATGTGGACTTTGACAAAGAGAGCATAAAATTAATAGAGGATGCCTTGGATGTGGAAGTGGTAAAAGGTGAAATTGGTCTAATAAAAACAGTCGGTTCGGCGGCAGTGGTAACCAATAGAGGAATGCTTGTTCATCCAGAGACTGGCGAGAATGAAGTGGAATTTTTAAAGTCATTGTTCGGTGTTCCGGTGTATTTAACCACTGCAAATTATGGAAGCAAGTACGTTGGGGCTGGTGTGGTGGCAAACGATAAAGGTGCGGTGGTGGGTGAAAATTCAAGTTCGGTTGAAATTGATAGAATAGAAAACGGGTTGGATATCATTAATTAGAGAGAAAAGACCCAAACTGTTGTGTCTTCGGGAAGATCATTTTTCGTGAATTCTATGGAATTTCCAACGTGGATTATTTTCCCCTCTTCAAAGTGGGATAGAAAGTTATCAACTGGCTGTAAGGATAAACTTAAGCCCGGAAGGGAGTAGTGCATGGGAACCACCACTTTGGGCTTTATAAGTTTCACGTTCTCGTATGCTTCATCGCCATCAACCGTGTAGCGGCCACCTACAGGGATGAATAGTATATCCACTTTTCCTATCTTATTTACAGTAGCTTCCGAAAGAACATGCCCTAAATCGCCCACATGGAGCATGGCAATTCCATCCATGGTGAGATGATACATGGTAACTTTTCCTCTTAAAGCGCCGCTCTTTTTGTCGTGATACGCCTCAAATCCTCTAATATCTACTTTTCCAACTTTGTAATGTCCTGGCCCTCTTATAACTTTAAAATCCCCACGCACAACTCTCACTGCATTGTGATCAAAGTGATCATGTGTGATAAGAACTACATCCGCCTTCAGGTTTGGAGCTTTCAATCCTATTGAGCGGCCATCATGCGGATCAACGACCACTCTCATAGAATCAAAAAATTCAAAACAAGAATGGCCGTGCCACTGAACTATCAAAGAGCCTCACCTTTGTTTACTTCTAAAGTACATCTCTCCACCTGCTAATATTAAGAGTGTGCCTCCAAGTGCCACAGCCGAAGATGGAGGGTTGTTTATTATTCTCCATCCATTCCATCTTAGATAGAATGCAAACGCGTATATTATTAATCCTAGCACTATGACCAAAGCGGATGCGTACAATAGCCCGTTTCCAGTTCTAACAGCTTTTTCGGGAGCCATTGTCTTAGGTGACTTTGCTTTCTCAGGCACTTTTTTCTCAGTCTTCTCTCCTTTAGCTTCAACTTTCTCCTTATTTTCCTCTTTTTTCTCAACCTCTTTTTGCTTTTTCTCTTCCTTCTTCTCTTCTTTTGGTTCCTTGGCTGGAGCTGTTTTTTCAGCTTTGGAAGGCTCTTTCTCTGGCTCCTTCGCAGTACTCTCCTTCTCTGCTTCGCTCGCAAGTTTCTCTATCTGGTTTAGTTCCTCGTGAACAGAGGATGCGCTTTCACCCTCTACCATTTGAGATATTTCCTCAAGTTCTTCAATGATTTTTTCTTCACTCATTGTGACTCCCCGAAATTATAATGTATAACACACATATAACTTTTTTCATGCATGTGTATCCCCCATCGGAAGATACTTTGCTCCTATTGGATCATGTGAGATGCAGAGGAGATGTGCTTGAAATGGGTTCTGGTAACGGATTGATAGCAATAGAGTGCGCAAAAAAAGGAGCTAAAGTGACTGCTGTGGATATTGATGAGCAGGCAATTAATCACATAAAAAAAATCGCAGAGATGGAAAATGTGGAAATTTTAACAATTCGTTCCAATCTTTTTGAGAATGTACGAGGTAAATACGATGTAATAATATTCAATCCCCCATATCTTCCGGGTGATGCGGAGAATATGATTGATTTGCAATGGGCAGGTGGTGGCGAGTTTGGAGATGAAACCATACTCCAGTTTTTGAAGGATGCTAAGAATTATCTCAAAGATAAAGGAGAGATATTCATGGTGTTGTCTTCATTTAACAGACTTCATAAAATAAAAATGAGGGGGTATGAGATGGAAAAATTAGGGGAAATGAAGCTTGCATTTCATAGCATATACGTTTACCGCCTTGTTCCAGCGTAAGTTATATATCTTTCCTGAACATTCGCCGCCCCATGAAACTTTGGGTCTATGGAACCATCATCCTATTGATTATGGTGGGCGTGTCTGTGGGATTATATGAGTACAATTTAAGCACCTATTCGGGTGGAAAAAGCGTACCTGTAGTTAAAAATGGAGACAAAATTTCCGTGAGATACTATGGCTACATATACTACGGAGGGGAGAGAAGAGTTTTTGACACAAATATTTTAAGTGTTGCCAAGGATAACATTACTTATCCAAAGACGGTAACTTATAAATGGTCCAATCACTTCAATCTTCTAACATTTACGGTGGGTAGTGGTTCCATGATTAAAGGGTTTGATGAAGGAGTCGTTGGGATGAGATTAAATGAGACAAAAACCATAGTTGTACCTCCAGATAAAGGTTATCCATTTTCATGGGCGAAAGTTAAAAACGAATCTCTTTATCAAAGCGTATCCGTGGTGGAGAATCTATCCCTTAATCAGTTCTACGATAGATTCACGCATGCAAACCCTACCACAGGTTCTGTTTATACAGATAAAATTCACGGCTGGAATGTTATTGTGCTAAAAGTGAATCCTAGCAAGAACCTTGTGACAATCCAGAATAATCCCGATGTGAATAAAGAGTATATGGCATACAATAATCCATCCATACTTATACATGTGGACAAAATAAGCGATGGAATGGTGTACTATCACTATGTTATAAAGAGCCTCCCAATTTTAACTCCTGACGGTGGAGTGATTGATGAAGTCCACAACGGGTATTTCAGAATAAATTACAACCAGGAAGTTGCAGGAAAAACCCTCTATTTTGTGGTTACCGTGGTGAAGATTGAATCTGGGCAATGAGATTCTTAATATTTTCAATTGCCACACTCTTTTTTCGTGGATAACTCAATATTTTTATTCTTACAGATATGGAATCTAATCCGTTAAGAGCAATGCGACCTAAATAAGCTTCCTGTTTATCAACTCTAAAAAATAAGTTTCCTTCATCATCCACCAGATTTTGTATATTTGGAAGTAGTGTGTCTATAACCCCTATTTTAAATAAATGGTTAAGTAATTCTCTAATTTCTTTGTTTTTCCTCAATGTCATTTGAAAAATAACGATTTTGTTGCCATGATAACCTACAGTTTCATCTCTTTCAAAATCTCTTCGGCCAGATATGAACTCCAGCGCATCTAAAACCTTTGCCTCATCCTCTGTGGCATGGGCAATGGCCCGAATGTAAATCCCATCAATTATCTTTTTCATAAAAATTTAAAGATTTGCCCTGCGAGAGGGCCTTACTTTTTCGGCACCCATTCCTTTGTGTCTCATTCCGCGACCCTTCTTTCCAGCTGATGTGAGTCCGCGAAATGCTCTTCCCCGATGCTTGTTGCTTGCAATCCAACCCACATTTTTATCGTTAATTATTGCGGGATGGTGGGGATCTACCATTATTATCTCGTAGTAATGGTGCTTTCCGTCCTCTCCCACATAGTACGAGTTCAGTACTTCCAAATTGGGATATTTCCTTGACGCTCTTTCCTCTGCAATTCTCTGAATGCTTTTTCTCATTGGTATGCGAAGCATTCCCTTTCTCTTAGGGCGCCTGCCTCCTTTAATCCTGCGCCTCTGCAAGTTTCCTCTTCGTACTCTCACGCGAACGACCACAAAGCCCTGTTTAGCTTTATAACCCAATGCCCTTGCTCTGTCAATTCTTGTGGGCCTTTCAACTCTCACTATTGCAGGTCCATTTCTCCACTCAATCAATCTTTGCCACTGAATATCCCTAACGTATGTGTCGTCCTTTTCTCTCCAAGAATTCTTCACGTATCCATACATATTTTTTGCTCTGTTATCCGGAAGTTTGTACATTACATTACCTCCTAGGGATTCTCCCCTCTTAGGGGAACAGCTCCCATCTGTTGGAGTGAAGCACACTAAATATAAAAAATTATTTGTTTTCCAGTTGCTGGCTTTTAACTCAGTAACCCTCTTATTTCTTCCACATTCTCAATTCCCATTAATATGAAAAGTGCATCACCATCCTGCATCTCATTGTAAGCATCTTTTACGGCATCTTCCCATTCTTCATACACTCTTACATCTCCACACCCTGATTTCAATGCACCTATCTTCAAATTTTCAAGCAAATCTTTCTTGTCTCTGCCTCTCAAATCCTTCTCTCTGGCGGTTATGAAGACATGGTCAAACACAGTGCCGGCTACAAAGCCATTTTTAATCAACAGCTCAGTTTTTCTGTCTCCGGGAATTGCAATGACGCACCAGCTATCGTTTACGTTCATATACTTTGCAAAATCTTTAAGCTTGGATATTGCATCAGGATTGTGCGCATAATCTACCACGATGCGCTTTTTACCCATCTCCAGCACGTTGAAACGGCCCTCAAATTCATACGGGGTGGTTTGGGATAACACCTCTCTTATATTTTCATTACTCACATTCATCAGCTTTGCGATTAAAATTGCAGAGAGGGAGTTGTCCAAGTTGGTGGTAATTTTGCCACCTCCAGCGTACACAATCTCAGAAACTTTCACTACCTTCTCTTTTTCTTCACCATTATGATATATGACCCATCCATCTTCCACATACACCGCTTTTCCACCATTTTTTAGCACACTGTCAACAATATTGTTTTTGGTTTTTGAAAACACAGCTTGCTTTCCTCGTGCTCTTTTTAATAGATTTTCAGCATAATCGTCCTCGCCGTTCACCACAGAATATCCCTCAGGTAAAACCGCTTCTGTAATCACCGATTTTATCCAAAATATGTCATCGGTGTTCTCAATGCCATCTACACCAATATGATCTTCTCTGATGTTCAAAACACAACCTATGTAGGCTCTATCATAAGCAAGTCCCCTTCTCCATATACCGCCCCTAGCGCATTCTAGCACGGCCACATCCACATTTTTGTCTCTTAACACTATACCTGCACTCCAAGGACCTGTGGTGTCTCCACTGATTATCTTCACTCCATTTATGTATATCCCGCCGGTGGTGGTCATACCAACATGATACCCTGCTCTTTCCAGTATCTTGCCCACCAATCTTACCACACTTGTCTTTCCGTTTGTTCCTGTGATGGATATTATGGGTATGCGCCCGTTTCCCTCAGGAAAAAGGTAATTCACAATTTCAGAACCTACATCTCGCGGCTTTCCAACTGTGGGCTTCAGGTGCATTCTCAGCCCCGGAGCTGTGTTTATCTCAATTATGCCCCCATTTCCCTCACCCAAAGGTTTTTTAGGGTCTTTTATTATGGCATCCACCCCGCACACGTCCAAACCAATTACCTTTGCAGCTCTTTCAACTGCCATTCTTACCTCATCGCATATCTCATCTGTTACGTCCTCAGCCGTACCGCCAGTGCTCAAATTAGCATTTCTCCTGAGATACACTACCTCGCCTTTTGGGACCACATCAGTCATTTTAAATCCCTGCTGCTTCAGATAATTAACTTCCTCCTCACCCAATTTGACCTTTGTTAGGTAGTTCTCGTGACCCCAGCCACGCAGAGGATTGTTGTTGAGTGCATCCACCAATTCCTTTACAGTGCTCTTTCCATCGCCTACAATGTAAGGAGGTGTTCTTTTTGAAACTGCAACAACCTTTCCGTTTACCACTAAAAACCTGTAATCATCACCCACCATGTACTTTTCAACCACTATGTACTTTGAATGCCTTCTCGCCACATAAAAAGCATCTCTCACCTCTTGGGGAGTTTTAATATTTCCAATTACGCCCTTTCCATGGTGCGAGTCCAGAGGCTTGACAACCACAGGATACCCAATCTCCTCTGCTGCATGAACCGCATCATCAGGGTCCTTTACTTCCATACCCTTGGGTACGGGTATTCCGGATAGTTCAAGAAGCTTTTTGCTCATTATTTTGTCCTTTGCTATATCGCTTGATAGCAAAGAGGTGTGAGAAGTCACAGTTGCGCTTATGTACTTTGCATACTTGCCGTAGCCGAGCATGAACATGCTCCATCTAAAATCAATGGGTGATATGGGTATGTTTCTATTCTTTGCAGCGTTAAGAATTGCGGAGGTGCTGGGCCCAAGTTTCTCTTTTGAGTACATATTGAAAATATCGTTGAGGTACACATCTCGTTCCTCTTTGCTTATATCATTGCCCTGCATTAATGTGTGAACGATGTCAATTGCGTACTTGAGAGTCAATCTGGAAGTTTCCTCGTATCTGTACTCTATGGCAATCCAGTAAACATCATCCATTATCCAGATGCTCTTTCCAAATTTCACATTCTCCCCCAGCATATTCATTATTTCAATGGCCACATGCTCTGATATGTGCGGAAGATATGTGCCTTCTTTCAATCTCCTCACAAATCCCCCTTTCACGCCGTAGGAGCATTTGTGCTCTTCCAATCCGGGAAAGAGTTTCAAAAGCTTATCAATGAATCCCGGCACATCCTTTGAAGATATGTTCAAAAATTCGTTGAGTTTCACTTCTGCGTAGATTACAGGGAACAATGCAAACACATTTGCGCCCTTCAACGCCCTTATCTTCCTCACCTCAAGCCCCATAAAGGAGGCAAGCAAATGGCAAAATATAAATCTTTCTCCGTTTTTCTCCTCTTCGTGAAAGGCAACATATTTGCAATTGGTGGGAATTTAGAGTTGGCTCCGCAGAATCCAATAATTGGTGAGATACGAGACAGGTTCTTATCAAAGAGATTGGTTATAATATCCACCGCTAGCTCCGACCCGGATAAGGCTGGCAAAAAGTACAGTTTCATATTCAACACATTTGGAATTGATACCTATGTGATTTCCGCGGTTAAAAGAGAGGAAGCAGATAGGGAAAAATACGCAAAAATCATAAGAGAATCAGGAGGCGTGTTCTTCACAGGCGGAAATCAGATGCGTCTAACATCCATAATCGGCGGCACGGAGATTCATTATGCCATAGCGGAAAAAATGAAAGAGGAGGATTTCATCGTTATAGGCACAAGTGCGGGGGCTGCAGCCATGCCCGAGACAATGATTGCGTACAGTGAACCTGAAGAGGCGCTCAGCAAAGGTGCAGTGAAGTTGTCTCCGGGATTGGGGTTTGTGAGTGGCATAATTATTGATACTCATCTAATATCCAGAAACAGGATTTGGCGCCTGTTGCAGGTGGTTGCTGAAAATCCAAAAATAATTGGCATAGGGCTGGCCGAAAATACGGGAATTCTGATAAATAAAAGAGGGGAATCAAGAGTGGTGGGCGAAGGTGTGGTGGTCATTGTGGATGGGGAGAAGATAACTTATACAAACATTCCAGAGATAAGGGACGGGGAGGTGTTCACAGTTAAAAATATAATGGTTGATTTGCTCACTCACGGTCAATCTCTTAATTTGCCAATCTAATCTCTCGTAATATCCTTCGGGGCTCCTGCAAGGCGCACCAGCGCCTCCTCCTCAGCAAAGTGCAGCTTTCCCGGAAATACGAGGGTGTGCAATGGCGGCCCGAAATTTTCATTTATCAAATCTTCAATGTGGCCTGCACGCAGGACGCAATCGGGTGCGCCAGCTCTTGCCACCACAGCTATCAAACTTCTCTCTGTGATTATCCCCTTTCCTTTCTTCTCCTCCATTTTGAGCAGAATATCCATCGCCTCGTTGGCGGTCATGGGCCTTGGATTCAAATCAAGGAGAATCAAGGTGTGCAATCCCCGGGCGAAGTTTTCGGCTATGAAATCATACGCACTTGTTGGAAAGTAATTCTCCTGCGGAAATGGAAGCGAGACCGTTCTTCCAAACTTGTAATTTTGCAGTCCTAAAAGTCCTGGGGCTGCGGTGATGATTGACGCGTTATGCACAATTTTAGTTTTTATTCCTCTTTCCTCGGCCATTATTCGCAGAGATACATGGGTGGTGGCCATCATGGGGTCCCCGGCTATCAGGAGAACCACATTCTTATAACGAGCGGCATCAATTATTATCTTTCCATTTTCAACCTCTTCTCTGCTGAGCACTTTGATGTCCTTTCCCATCTTATCCGATAAACTATCAATGGATTCGCCAATCAGGCGCGAGGTGTAGAACTCTGCAAACACCATATCTGCACTCTCTATGGCTTCCTTTCCTCTAATTGTCAGGTCTTGGTAATCGTACAATCCTAAGCCTACAAAGGTGAGCATCGGAGCACAATCTTGAGGCAGTATTTAAAAATGTGCCTTCCCAAAAAT
>CAYRMJ010000050.1:0-10050 GCA_964425415.1 uncultured Thermoplasmata archaeon
GTTTCATGAGCAGAAAGTTCCTCAGGTACGCTATCTATTTTAATTCTATTTGCAGCGTCCACTATTAAATATGCTATGTACTTACTAACTTTAAGAACCTCTGCAATTTCCTCAGGGGTAGAATCTTTAATTTTATAAAAATCATAGCCTTCCCTCTCCAAAATGCGCGTTCTCTCCTCACCAATGAACGGAAGGCGAATAGTATGACTCATGCTGAAATGAAGATTACCTCACAACTAAATAAATTTTTCGTAAAAATGTGTGAAATAATGGAGGTTTTCAAACACACTTATTTTTCATCATTTGGAAGAAACACTGAAAATACGCCTCCGATGATCAGGGAAATCATAAGAAACAGCATTGCCGTGTTCATGGCATTTGCAAGAGCGGAATTTGCAATTCTCTGCACTGCGTCCATGTACTGGGGAGGAATTCCTATTATGCCCGACTTCATTTTCATAAGCCAGTCTATTACTTTTGCTCTTATCTCTGATTTGCTGGCATCTGGGAAGTACCCCGATTGATATATTTTTGCAGTTATGTTGTCAATCATACCAAGTATGAGCGCTGCACCTATGAAGGACGTGCCCAAAGACATTCCCAACTGTTTCTGAGAATTAAAAAGTCCTGAGGCTTCCGCTTCCAATTTTTTAGGCGCACCCGACATAGTGATGTCAGTTATCTGTGAAAATATCAATCCCAAACCTGTTCCGTAAAATGCCAAGCCGGGTGCAAGCTGTAGAGATGTGGTGTTGGGAGAGAAGACAATCATCAGAAGAGCTATGCCTACGAATGCAAAGCCTATGCCCAGTTGAACTATTCTTTTAGGACTCATGTATTTTCTGAACTTCTCACCGTAAATGGAGAATATGAACATCATGACGGATGTGGGGAGAACGGCAATGCCCGTGTCCATGGCGTTGTATCCACGAACATTCTGGAGAAATATGGGAAGTGAGAACATAATTCCAGCCAAAGTAATTTGAAAGAATAGACTAACCAAATTGCCAAATATGAATGTGCGAGATTTGAAAATATGAAGGTCCACAAGGGTGTCTTTTCCAGCGATCATTCTCTTTCTCTCGTAAAATGCAAAAATTACCAATGAAACAACGCCCATTGCAAATATGCTCATCACCGGTGCATCTCCTAAAGGGTCAATCATCAAAATAGAAAGGGTTATCATAAACAATCCTGATGCCACGAGTATGGAGCCAATCACGTCAATTTTTATCTTTTTAATAGGCGGATAATCTCCAAGTACTTTCATTTTTGCAAACATGCCCGCCACAATTAGTACTTCCATTCCGAATCCAAGTCTCCAAGTGAGGTAGGTTGTGAAGAACCCGCCAATGATGGGCCCAAAGGCCGCAGCCGCGCCCCCAACTGCGCTCCACACACCAAATGCAAAAGCTCTATCTTTTCCTACATATTCCTTTGTGATGTAAGTGATTGTGACGGGCATCATCAGGGCCGCACCCACACCTTCCAGCACGGACCATCCAATTAGCAAAATTGCGAGATTTGGAGCAATGGTCGCCAAGGTTGTGCCTGCCCCGTAAATTGAGAGTCCTACAACAAAGACTTTTTTTGTGCCCACTATATCTGCGAGCTTTGCACCAATTATCATGAATGCCGCCATTATCAGTGTGTATAGGGAGACCGCAAGTTGTATGCCCTGAACGGTGGTGTTTAAATCAGAAACTAAAGCAGAAATGGAAACATTCATCATGGTCATATCAATGGTCATGATTAGCATTGCTGCGCTCGTCATGTAAAGAACTCCCCACTTACCTCTTTCATCGTTTTTCATTCCTAATGTGCATTTGCACTCAATATAAAATGGTTTTTGGAAATCATTTACATTCTCGGATTACTTTTAAGTTTTAGGAAAACATAAAGGGATACTCACTTTTACGATAGCAACAATTTTTAACAAACTTTCCGGTAGAAAATACAAAGTTAAATAACGAATAATGCGTTAATCCAGTATGCAGCTATTTGGAACGGCTGGAATTAGAGGTATTACTAACAGAGATATAACTCCGGAGCTTGGTGTGCTGGTGGGCAAAGCTTACGGTTCAATTTTCAGAGGTAATATAGCAGTTGCAAGAGACAACAGATATGGTGCTGAGATGATTGCACATTCTGTAATTGCTGGACTTCAGGCAACGGGCAATACTGTGTATGACTTGGGGATTACTCCGCTTCCAGCATTTGCCAAATTTGTTTCTGAGTTTATGGATGGAGGAATAATAATTACCGGATCCCACACACCTCCTGAGATTGTTGGTATTGTAGCTGTTGATTCTCTTGGCAGGGACCTTTACTGGGACACCTCAAAGGAAATAGAGGATAGATATCAGAAAAGAGATTTTGTTTTGGATGAATGGAATAATGTAAAGGACACTAAATCTGAGGATGCTATTGAACATTACACCCGATTCATAGAGAAAAAAGCGAAGAATATTGAAGGATTTCATGTGTTAATGGATATGGCAAATGGTACTGGTGCAGGAATAATGAACATAATACTTGAAAATTTAGGAGTGAAGGTAGATTGTATTAACTGCAATAGGAGCTCTATACCCAATAGACCCTCAGAGCCAAGAGTGAACACAGTTAGAGAGATGATTAAAAAATCCAAAAATTACGATTTGGGTATGGCGGTTGATGTTGACGCTGACCGAGTGGTTTTTGCGAGAGGGGAATTTATCTCGGAAGATGTTACCGGTGCAATATTTGCAACACGCTTTGCAAAAAAAATGGTCACTCCAATCAACTCCTCCTCGCTGGTGAACTACATATCCAAAGAGTATGGAATAGAAGTATTTTACTGTCCGATTGGCCCTCCAGAAATAGCTGAAGCTATAATTAGGACTAATGCTGATTTTGGATATGAAGAGACAGGAAAATATGTTTTTCCCCCGGATACTTTGTGGGGCGATTCACTATTAAGCACAGTAACAATGTTAAATATAATGAACAGGGAAGGAAAGAGCATAAATGAGCTTGCGTCCGAGTTTCCAAAGTTTTATCAGGTTAAAGAGAAATTAAAAGTACATCGTGAAAAAAAGAGGGCAATAGTTAAAAAAGTGATGGACTACTTTGAATCTCACTTTGATAACTATGATGAGCTCGTTAAAATAGATGGAGTTAAAATAGTGTACGAAGACGCGTGGCTTCTCATAAGAGCATCAGGAACAGAGGATGTGATACGCATATTCTCAGATGCAAAATCAGAAAAAAGAGCGAAGGAATTAGTGAAGCTCGGAAAAGAAATAGTAATGAAATTTATGTAATATTTTCTCTTTTTCCAGCCAGAGTAAAGTAAGCCAAAAGCGCGTCTAACTGTATTCTCTCATTGGCACCCTCAACCATTCTAAATTCAATCTCTCCGGTCCTGTCAATTAGCTCAACTTTTAAACGATCATCTATGTTTAGCTCGTAAAGTATGCGGTGTATCTGCTTTATTATGTCCTCTCCTGAGAGTCCAAACTCCACTAATAGTTTTTGAAGCATGTTTCTTGCATCCATAAAATTGCCTTTTAGTGCTGTTTTCACGAGGTTTTCAACATCTTCTCTTTTAGCCAAACCTGTGGCTTTGTAAACGGTATCTTCATCAATTTTATCGGATATTGCAGCGGACATTTGAAGTATGTTTATGGCTCTTCTCATGTCTCCATTTGACACGTAAACAATAGCTTCCAACGCGTTATCTTCAACACTTTTTCCTTCGCTCTCCGCTATTTGTTTTAATCTTCTCTTTATAGCTTCCGCTGGCAGAGGTTTGAATCTGAAAATTGCACATCTTGATTGAATTGGTTCAATGATCTTGGATGAGTAATTGCACGAAAGAATAAATCTGCACGTTCGGGAGTATTTTTCCATGGTTCTCCTCAACGCTGCCTGTGCATCCGGTGTGAGGGCATCTGCTTCATCTAAAAATATTATTTTAAATCCCACATCGTTGGGTGCGGCGGTTCTTGCATACTCCTTTATTTTAGTTCTAACCACATTTATTCCTCGCTCATCACTGGCATTGAGTTCATGAAAGCTCATTCTCCAATTATCCCCAAACAATTCACGAGCAAGAGCTATGGCAGATGTAGTTTTTCCTGTGCCTGCAGGTCCCGCAAACAGTAAATGAGGCATACTCTTCGCTCGGACATACGATTTAAGACGCTCTACAATTTCCTCCTGCCCCACAATATCATCTAACTTTTTTGGCCTGTACTTCTCAACCCACACGTCTTCCATGTGTTGGAATATGCCTCCTGCGAATAAATATTTTTGCATTGACCCATTTCATTAGCAATTCTCCATCTGGACGGGTAAATGATAATTAATTCAGTATGGTGGAGGAGAATGAAAAATTTAATATTAACCTCTCAAATTCGCAAGTTATGTGCTCAGGATTCACGGTATTGCACTTCTCGTCAGTTACCTCCACTCAGGACATAGCGAAGATGATTGGAAAGGAAAACATTGTAATTGTGGCTGATGAACAGAGAGAGGGGCGGGGTAGAACTGGAAATCGCTGGTTCTCTCCTTTGGGTGGAATATGGTTCACCGTAACGCTAAAGACCGATTGCAAATTGCTCACACTTGCAGCTGGTGTGGCTGCTGTAAAAGCTCTTAAAATCCAGAAAGTTGATGTTAAATTGAAATGGCCAAATGATTTAATTTATAAAGGAAAAAAATTAGGAGGAATAATAGCAGAGAAAAGTGGAGAGTTAGTGTATTTAGGTGTGGGTATAAATGTTGGTAATGATATTCCTGATGAGATTAAAAAAATTGCAGTTGCTGTAGGTGGAATTCAGAGAGAGTGGTTCATTGATAGCTTTACAAATGAATTATGTACTTTGATTTCTCTTGAAAGCAAGGAAATAGTGAAGTTATGGAGAAGATACGATATTACTGTTGGACACCACGTATGTGTAAACAACGGCAAAGAAACATGCGGTATTGCGGAGAGTGTCTCAGAAGATGGAGCGCTTGTTATAAACAGGGATGGTAATAGGGTGTTGATTTACAGTGGGCATGTGCGTTTTATCTAAAGTTTGATACGGGCTCAAATTTAAATATTTGTTCAGTATTGCGTTCAAAGAGAGGTGTATTAATGACTCTCATAGAAGATATCGTGATAAGAAAAATACTGGACTCTCGTGGAAAGCCCACGGTGGAAGTGGAAGTCTACACTCTTAGCGGATATGGAAGAGCTGCCGCTCCTGCAGGCAAGTCCACGGGAAAGCACGAAGTTAAAGCATATCCTCGCGGAGGTATAGATGAGGGCATACGCTATTTCAAAGATAGAATGGATAATTTTATCGGTATGGACTCTACCCAGCAGGAGGATGTTGATTTTCTTCTCCATGAAATAGATAACACACCTGATTTTTCAATGTTAGGGGGCAATGTTGCTGTTGCACTTAGCCTTGCGGTTGCGAAGGCTGCAGCGTCTTCTCTGGGACTACCCCTTTACCAGTATCTGGGAGGTATATACGCGAAGAGCATTCCAAAGCCCGTTGGAAACGTTCTTGGTGGGGGCAAACACGCTATAAATGGAACGACAATTCAAGAGATGCTCTCCGCAGCACTTGGAGATGATGCCAAAAGCAACGTGTTCGCAAACGCGGAGGTTCACAGAATCCTCGGAGAAAAGCTAAGGAAGAAGTTTCCAAATCTCTCCATTGGACTTGGGGATGAGAAGGCATGGGTTGCACCGCTTGATGACAAGGAAGCCCTTTCTCTTGTGGCTGAGAGCATAGCTGAGGTGCGAGATAATTACGGATTTGAAATGTATCCGGCACTAGATTTTGCAGCTTCATCATTTTATGAAAATGGAAAATACAGGTACTCTGATAAAGAGCTTTCATCTGAGGAGCAGATTGAATTTGTGGAATCTTTGGTACGAGATTACGGGGTGTACATAGTTGAAGATCCGCTTCATGAGGATGATTTTGACGGTTTTGCAGAGTTGACCCGTAGAATAGGGCATGTGGCATATATAGTGGGAGATGACCTGTTTGTGACAAATCGCAAAAGGCTTGAAATAGGGATAGAGAAAGGCGCAGCCAACACTATTTTAATAAAGCCAAATCAGATAGGCACGCTCACGGACATGCACAATACCATTCGCCTTGCGAAGGAGAGCGGATACGCGTGCATGATCTCTCACCGCTCAGGAGAGACATGCGATGCGAGCATTGCGCATCTGGGCGTTGCATTTGGATGCGAGTTCATAAAAACTGGAACAATTGGTGGAGAGAGAATTGCAAAATTGAATGAATTGATAAGAATTGAAGAGGAAATAAAGGGTGAGTAAAATGGCAGAGTTTTTGGTTGATGAGGACACGTATTTGACGGCTGGCGTGCACATAGGAACGCAAGTGAAAAACAAAGATATGATGAAATTTGTGTACAAAGTGCGCAATGATGGATTGTACATACTTGATTTTAGAAAGACCGATGAGCGTATACGCCTTGCGGCAAAGTTTCTTGCAAGATACGAACCAAAGGATATACTTGTAGTGGCACAGAGACAGTACGCTCAGAAGCCGGCAACCAAGTTTGCAGATATTATCGGCGCGAAGGTTGTGGCGGGCAGGTTCATTCCCGGAATCCTGACCAATCCTGAGTTACCACAGTACATGGAGCCGCAGGTGATATTTGTAAATGATCCTGCTGCAGATGCTCAGGCTCTGAAAGAGGCGGTGAAATCTCGCATACCAGTCGTTGGACTATGCGATGCAAACAACAGGACTAGCTATGTGGACCTTGTGATACCCACTAACAATAAGGGAAGAAGAGCACTGGCATTCATTTATTGGCTCCTCGCAAGGGAGGTGCTCAAGGCAAGGGGAGAGCTAAAGAGCGATGAGGATTATAAGTACACAGTGGATGATTTTGAGGCACCGCTATGAGAGCACCGGCGGTTGCTGGTCAATTTTATCCCTCCACTTCGGAGGGGCTTGATTCCCTCATTCCTGATTTATTTTTGCACCCGATTGGCCCCGGCACCGTGCCGAGATTAAACACGGATGGTGAGAGGAGGATAGAGGGCGGTATAGTGCCCCATGCCGGATACATATACTCTGGGCCCGTAGCAGCGCATTTCTATGCACAGTTAGCCATGGACGGGTATCCTGAGAGTTTCATCATAATCGGACCTAATCACCATGGCATCGGAGCGCCTGTGGCAACCACCCTTGATGATTTTCAAACACCCTATGGAATTGCGAAGATAGATGTAGAACTGGCAAAGCTCATATCTAAGGATATAGTGGCGGTGGATGAGGACGCTCATCGCTACGAGCACAGTGTGGAAGTGCAGATTCCGTTCCTGCAGTTCTTCAGAAGGAGCGTAAAGATAGTGCCAATAACGATGCTCATTCAGGAAGAGGTTATAGCCGTGGAACTGGGGAAGGTGATAAGGGATGCAATTTCAGAAACCGGAAGGGATGTGGTTGTTATTGCATCCTCAGATTTCTCCCATTACGTCCCGAAGAAGCTCGCGTACAAGAGAGATGCTCTCGCGATAAACAGGATAGAGAAAAGGGATGTTTCGGGACTTTACAAGGTGATATACAAGCACAACATAACAATGTGCGGATACGGTCCAATTGCGGCCACACTAACCGCCACAGGAGGCAAGGTGGAGCTTCTTAAGTACGCCACCAGTGGAGACGTGCAGCCCATGAGTGAGGTGGTGGGCTATGCCGCATTCAAAATAGAAAGGAGGTGAAAAAATGGCAAAGAAAAAGAATTTGGAAGAAGAGTTGAGCATGAAGAGGGAGAGCATGTGGATCTCTCTATCCAAAAAAGAGGTTGAGAAGGCGATGAAGTTCGCAGAGGATTACAAAGAGTTTTTGAAGGAAGTTAAAACTGAGAGGGAGAGTGTTGAATACTTCCTCAAAATTGCAAAAAGAAAGGGCTATAAAGACATATCCTCGTACTCAAAACTCAAGGCTGGGGACAAATTCTACATAGTAAACAGAGGCAAGAGTCTTGCCTTGGGTATAGTGGGTAAAAAAGCGGAGAGGTTCAATCTGGTGGTTTCGCACATTGATGCACCACGCATAGACCTGAAGCCGAATCCGCTGTGGGAAGATTCCGATTCCTCACTTGCGTTGCTCAAAACTCACTACTATGGAGGAATAAAAAAATATCAGTGGGTTTCCAGACCTCTGGCAATACATGGCATAGTGTACACAAAATCCGGAAAGAAGATAAGTATAAGAATTGGAGACAATCCAGGGGATCCAGTTTTCGTTATTCCTGATTTACTTCCACATCTCGCAAGGAAAGCGCAGGGAGACCGTAAGCTGTTTGATGGAATACGTGGTGAAGAGATGCAGCTCTTAGTGGGCAATATCCCAATAGATGACAAAGACATAAAGCAGAAGATCAAAACGCAGGTTCTGAAGTATCTGCACGATAAATACGGTATGGTTGAAGAGGATTTCAACTCTGCGGATCTGGAAATAGTGCCTGCGGAGGAGCCTCGTGATGTTGGATTTGATAGAGGCCTTATTGGCGCGTATGGCCATGATGACAGAATTTGCGCATACTCTTCGTTTCGGGCAATACTTGATGTGAAGGATCCAGAGTACACGGCAATATCCTTCTTCTACGACAAGGAGGAGATTGGAAGTGATGGTAACGTTGGTGCGCAGAGCAATTTTCTGGAGTACGTGATTGCAAAGGTTTATTCTCTAATAAATCCAGATTACAAGCACCATGAGTTCCTTGATTTGCTTTACCGCTCTCGGGCAATAAGCGCGGATGTGAGCGCTGCGATAAACCCCATATTCAAAGGCGTGCACGACATACAGAACGCAGCCAAAGCTGGCTATGGAGTGGTGATTTCAAAGTACACAGGTCATGGCGGCAAATACGGCTCAAGCGAGGCGAGCGCCGAGTTCATGCACGAAATTCTCTCGCTTTTCAATAAGAACAAAGTGCCGTACCAGATTGCAGAGCTGGGCAAGGTGGACGAGGGCGGCGGCGGAACCATTGCGAAGTTCTTCGCACGCTACGGGCTTGATGTGGTGGATATGGGGCCGGGTGTGATAAGCATGCACTCTCCCTACGAGGTCATATCCAAGATGGACCTCTGGAGCTCGTACCTTGCGTACAAGGTGTTTTTGAGCCACTAATTATTTACATTTTTTCTATTATGCTTGCCACTAAAAGGGGAAGTATCACTGTTGCATCTCCTTCCACGGTGATGTATTTTGCGTCCTCGCGCACCTTGCCCCACGATACTGCTTCACGAACCCTTGCGCCGCTCAGCGAGCCGTCCCATTCCACAGCCGTGGTTATGTAAACTGCGTAATCCAATCCTTCGCGAAACTGGTTCCACCATATTGTGTGATGCTTTGAAATACCCCCGCCAATCATCAAAGCGCCTGTCTTCTTTGCATCAAATATTATGTCTGCGAGCTCGTGCTCGTCCTTCAGAACATCCACTATGAAATCCGGATGCATTTCCCTGAATGACCAGAGCTGAGAGCCGAAGGAGCCGTCGGTTATGCCCGGCACATAAATTGGAATATCGTTTTTGTGAGCCCAGTAGAGAATGGAATCCTCATTGTCAATTCTCTTTGCAAATTCGTCAATTATTTCCCGCGCGCCCCAAACTTTTTTCTCTCTGTATAGTTCTTCCAGAATGGGCATCATGAAACTCTCCATAACCTCTCCGTAGGATTCGTTCGGCACTAAAACATTCCCAAGGCGATTAACGCCCTGATGATGCAGCTCCACATCGTCCATTAAGAATGAGCCATGGTAATAGTCCTTGAAGCTCCTCGCTATGTCGTGGTCCAGCGTGCCGCAGGTGGTGATTATCACGTCCACTAACTTTCTTTTTACCAGCTCTTTAATCACTCCCCGTGTTCCTGTGGCAATGATGCATGCGGGAAAAGAGAGGAATGTGGTGTTATCCTCTTCAAACATGCGCAGCAGAATTTTCTCCGCAATTGCGAGGTGTTTTGCCACGAAGCCTCCCGATTCGTAAAGAGCGTCCAGTAACTCTCCGGCGGTCAT
>CAYRMJ010000051.1:0-10038 GCA_964425415.1 uncultured Thermoplasmata archaeon
TTGACATATTATTACTCTAAAAAGTATGGGTACGGATATCATGAGATGTACGTGAGAAATAACACAGAGGATTATTCAAAGTATCTGTCTTCTTCATACATCAATGTGAGTATCAACGATATTTTAAGTAACCTATCTAAGTACAGAAACATGGCTATTGTAATCAAAAATTGCACTGTTAACACATACACGGCTTTTTGGAACTTTACTATTGGAATGAATGAGAGCACAGGAAAATCTCTTCGTGTTTATGTTGAGAATGGCGCAAAGATAAATGGTACTTTATTCAAAGGAGCAAGGATTTCAATAATGGGTACACTGGTTAAATACCACAGTCGCTGGGAATTGAAGGTGAGAAATGCCACTTCTGACAAAATTGTGGTCTTGTCCAAACCTAAATATGAGAATGTCTCTGTTGATGATTTGCTGAGCAACGCATCAAAATACAACGGCACAAATGTTCATTCTTGGGGTGTCATATCATGGATGTACCATAACTCAACATCAAACTTCACAATGTTCGGGCTGTTTTACAACGGCTCGGAAATTAAGGTTGTGGCGTTCAACGGTTCAAATCTTGATGATATAAAAGAGGGATATCACGCGGAAGTCTATGGGCAATTTACAGAGTATAAAGGAGAATGGGAGATAAAAATAAGGCCCCACTCTGCGGATCATGCAGTTGGAACTCCGCAGAACTATACTGATGTGAACATAACCGCGATATTGAAAGCACCAGAAAATTACAACAACACACTTGTTCATGTCCCATTTGCGGTAATTACATACGTTTACAATGCTACAAAGTTGTTTTATGTGAGCAATTCGTCGGCAAATACAGAGGATATATCGGTGTTTGTGCAGAATGGAGCACATATAGATACCATTTATAAAGGTGCAGATGTGGAAATATGGGGCATGGTTTCGCAATATCGGAATAAATGGGAGATAAAGATTAGAAACGACACAAACGACACAGTTAAAGTGATAAATAAAATAAACTATGTGGATGTGAACATAACCTCCCTTCTCAGCAACGCATCAAAGTACAACGGCACCAATGTACATATTCCCAACGCAACCGTGGTTGGCGTGAAGTACTCCTATCTCTTCTGGATCAGCAACTCCACCAACAACAGCAAAGACATCGCAGTGTTTGCAAAAGGTGCCGAGGTTCCAAATCTTGGTAGGGGGGACACGGTGGAGATTTACGGGAATGTTTCATATCACAACGGCAGTTACGAAATAAAAGTTCGCTCAGGCACTCCGGATAAGGTGATTCTCATTCATTCCACGGCAAAGTATGTGAATTTCTCGTACATACATGAGGTTGATTCCAACGGCACATTGGTGCATTTAGGCCAGCAGGTGATTGTGAACGGCACCGTGATTGCCCCGCCGCAGGTATTCTCTCGTATAAGCAGTCAGGGTAAGCCGCTGCTGAAGATGTACATAGAGGGTAGTGATGGTGGTGTGCAGGTGTTTGGGTACAATGTCAATTACTCCAAACTGAATCTGGTTGAGGGGGATGTGGTGCAGGTTCGTGGCACACTGGACCAGTACAACGGAGAGGCAGAACTTAAGGTGTCATCTCTCAATTATATAATCAAGATAAATCACACTTCGCCAATTACACCACAAAATATCACAACAGGATACTTCTCTAACTGGACAGCCGCGGAGAAGATTGAAGGCACACTGGTATATGTGAATGGAACGGTAACCAGAGTGAATACCACGTACCATTACTTCTATGTGGATGATGGTTCTGGAGAGGTGGAGATTTTCATAAGTGCCAGCAACGTGAGTATGGATAACATATCCGTTGGCGATAATGTGAGCGTCGTTGGTGTTGTCGCCCAGTACGATAAGACTTCTCCATATACGAGGTACTATGAAATCCTGCCCAGATATCAGAGCGACATAGTGAAATTAAAACTCTCCAAGGTTAAGAATGAGAAAAACAAAGGCGAGTTGCCCTATGAGGTGATAACCATATGGAAGAGGAGAAATATTGCCCCAATTGCGGAAGATACGTTGGCTCATTAGAGGTATGCCCTTACTGCGGAACAAAGATTCCGAAGCACACCTCGTACTACTACGCGAAGTACGGCTCTCTGACCTTCGCCGTGTTCGGAATAGTGTTTCTGCTACTATTTGCCCAGAGCACCCCTGTGCAGCAAGTTCACATAGGAGATATAGGGCCCACTTACAATTACGGTCTGGTTGAGATCCATGGAATCGTATCGTCCACTCCTTCGCTTGTAGTCAAAGGTGATGGTTCACAAACCCTGTACATAAATGTGGATGATGGCACGGGCGTGATGGCAGTGCATGTTTACAATCCCAACGTGGAGCGCCTCGCGAAGGAGCACAAGATTCCCGGCTACGGGGATTTCGTGGACATAAAAGGAGAGGTGTACTTCAGAGGCACGAATAGATACATGATAATCAACGATCCAAAGCAAATAAACATAAAACAAATAGCACCTGTGAAAATGAGCGTTTCTAACATCAACTCTGTTCCATACTCAAACGGGGACTCTCTGCATGTAACGGTGGTTGGAAAGGTACTGCACTACAAATCCACCTTCTCTCATTCTTTCATATTGAACTTCACCGATGGTGGCGGGTATTTGACGATTTACATACCTTCGTATTTCTACTACATGTACCACTTTGATGCAAAATGTTTGGAGGGTGAAAATGTGAGGATAACAGGGGCTATGCAATGGTACGGCAGTGAGATGAGCGGAGAATGGGAAATCATACCCGCAGATACCAGCGACATAGAGGTGATATCATGAAGTGTCCGAGCTGCGGACAGGAGATTCCGGATGATGTGGATATCTGTCCATACTGCACAGCCCACGTGAGAAACAGAGTGAGAATAAAGGCGATTTACGCCGTTGCCCTCACGCTCATAATAGTTGCCTCTGCATACTCATTTTTTGCGTTTGCTGAAAGTGAGGTGCCTGTGTCAAAGATAGGGGATTTGGGAATAACCCAGAACTACAATTTCGTGCATATACGGGGCACGGTGGTTAATTATCCAAAGGCGTACGAGAGCAATTACGGCATAACTCAGGTGAGTTTCACCGTGGATGATGGCACAGGGCAGATAACCGTTAAACTTTACAGAGACCAGATACAGAGAATGGAGCAGGAAAAGAAGGTGCCGGCCATTGGAGATACGGTGGATGCGCAGGGCACTTTTTCATACGGGACGCGGAAATCACTAACGATAAACAACATTGAGTTCTTAAAGATAACACACGGAAAGTACCATGGTTTATCTCTTAAAAAACTGGCAACTGCACCGCCATGGGGATTTAAGAACGGAGAGCTGATAAGCGTATCCGGGAACATAACGGGAGTTAGTGAGTACAGCTTTGGATATATAGCCACGATTGATGACTCTGTGGACCTGCTCGTTCCTCAAGTTTATTGCGGCCTTAAAATGGTGGATATTGGGAAGGTAAGCAGCGGCACTGTAAGATTCTACGGCTCGCTGGAATTCTATCAATCAAAAAAGCAATCCAGCGATTACAAAGCAGTTGAGATGCGCGAAGTGATGAAGAATCCTGAATCGTACAATAGAACAAATGTGTTTGTGAGCTGGGGCGAAATAAAGAGCATTGATTCTGAAAATGGAAAAATAATTGTGGAGCAGAATGGCACAGAATTTACCGTTTACACCTATCACAGCCTGAAATACCTGCATGTGGGTGATCATGTGCAGCTTCAGGGCAAGTTCGTGAATTATCATGGTATGTGGGAGATATCAGTCACCAGAAAGACGGATTTTATAACTGAACCGAGGTGGGAGATTATAATGGCTCCGAAATACGATATGATTGAGAAGAAGGAGTACGGGAGTATTGGAGATCTTGATTTGCATTCCCTTGTTAAGGTTGAGGGAAAGGTTGCAGATTATCGCACTCTTAGTTACGGGTACCTGATAACACTATGGTACAGCAATCACAGTTACAGCGTTTATGTGGAGAACAAAAAGAGCATACATGGTACGCTGGACTACGGAAGCGAGATAGTTGTGAAGGGCATGGTGACCTATTACAATGGAGCGCCGGAGATTAAGGTTCGTGCCTTCACACATGACGATGTGGAGGTGGTATCGTGATTTTGGCATATTTCTTAACTGCGATATTGTTCGTGCTTCTGGGCACGTTGGTGGGTGCAGCGATGTCCATGCTGCCGGGACTTCACGTGTACAACGTAATTGGATTCTTCCTGCTGTTCTACTTCACCATGGGACTGGTTCTTGATCCAATGCTCATGGTTCTCATGCTCATCGGAATGCTCGTTTCCTATGCTTTCGTGTTCACCATTCCCTCAATTTACTTCAGTGCTCCTGATGATTCAACCATGTTCATACTCATGCCCTCTCAGCGGTATTTGAAGGAGAGAAAGGGCCATGAGGCAGTGGTGCTCATAGCCACTGGTGCCCTAATAGGAGTTATGGCTATCACCATATTCGTGCCCATATTCATGGGTGCGCTGGGAGTGGTTTGGGATATTGCGATTTCCAACATACACTGGATCATAGGTGCGGTGATTGCGTTCATGCTTCTCTCGGAGTTTCCCAAGGACTTTGGAAGGCACAAAAACCCGTTGCACGGGCTGAAGGAGGCATGGAAAACCATTCTTGCAGGATATCTCACTTTCTTTCTGGCAGGGTTGCTGGGCGTGATAACCTTCAGCAAAACTCTTATTCCTGCGCAGCACGCGTTTCAGAGCCTCATGGCTCCGCTCATAGGACTGTTTGCCACTTCTTCCATAATTTTGAATCTCATATCCAAATACGAGATTCCTGAGCAGAATATGCCTGATACGGTGGATGTGAAGCCGAGGGAGATAGTGCACGGCTCTCTTGCAGGGTCCGTAGGCGGTTTGTTTGCAGCATTCATTCCAGCGGTGACTGCTGGTGTTGGCGGCTATATGTCCTCGCATGCATTTGCGCAGAACGGAGATAAGAGCTTTCTGGTTTCAATGGGTGCATCCCGCGTGGTTTATTATGTGGGTGCAATCGCACTCTTCTTCCTCCCCACCTTGCACCTTCGCCGCGGTGCACTTGCAATGGGCATAAATCTGTTCTTTACTCCGGAGACTGTGCAGCAGTTCTACATGGTGGATGCAGCCATAGCCCTCGCAGGAGTGATTTCCTTCTTCATAGTGATTTACGCATCCAAGTTCCTTGCAAGGTACATACCCAAGGTGAATCCAAAGACACTAAACATCGTGGTTCTTATCATTTTGATAATTCTGGTGTACATAATGACCTCTTGGCAGGGACTGATAATAATGTCAATTGCCACGGCCATTGGATTGATTCCTGTGCTCTTCAACTCCCGGCGCTCACACTGTCTTGCGGTGATTCTGGTTCCAATATGGCTGAACATGGCGGGGATATCCGTAGCGCCTCTCCTGGGGATATGGTGATGCGAAATGAAGGGATTTGCACACTTTCTGGCAGGCCTAACAACGGCGACCTTCGTGGTGGTCATTGCGAATCAGTTCTACGGAAACAACATGATAGCGGATGCCATCGTGCAGAACAAGGTTTTGATAATAATCCTTGGGGGCATATTCGGCATTCTTCCCGATACCATTGATTTCAGATTTGCAAAGTACCTGCAGAGGCACGACTATGAGGTGGATATGACGGAGTGGGACCTTGATCCAAAGCGTGTGGCGGACACGCTGGCGAAGGCCATTGATCAGGCGCACGATGAGAACAGAGAGGTAAATGTCATGCTCCACACTGTTAAGATATCCTCGGACCAGTGGAGACAGTACACCGTGCAGTTTGACACGGAGAACAAGAAGGTGATATGCGATATTGGGCCAATAATATCTGGATTTGAAAAGAGGCCGTACATCAACACGTATCTTCCAGAGGAAAAGGCGCATGCGGAGGCTGAGTTCAAGGCGGATTTGGAGTACAACTACGATGCCGTAACTCATGTGGACATACTCTCCGGCCCTGATTTCTCATTCTTTCCAGAGAAGGACGGGCACATAAGGGCGGATTTCATACCATGGCACCGCAGGTGGGGCCACAGCGTGACCATGGGCGTGCTTTTTGCGCCTATAGGATTCATGCTCTACGGATTCACGCCCCTCGGCTGGACCGCATTCTGGGTCATAATGCTCGGATACTGGTCCCATATACTCACGGATCATTTTGGATTGATGGGAAGCAACATGTTTCCTCCTTTCACCACGCATCGCATTCCCGGTTTCAAGGTGACGAGGAGCATGAGTCCGCTTGCGAACATATTCACAAATTACAGCAACGTCATGCTGATGATTTTCAATATGAATTCGTGGAGCCACGTGCATTACTTTGAGATGCCATGGGCCTCCATGCTCAGCCTCACCTCTAAGAGTTTTGTTGAGTGGTACATAGTATCTCTGCTTAACTACATAACCTACTATATTCTGCCCCCAATTTTGGTAGCATACTTTGGTGTGCTGTGGTGGAGAAAGAGGAAGGGCATAACGGAAGAGCTCAGCGACAAAGAGGCAAGGAGCAGAGAGCAGATGGAAGAGGTTGGCGGAGTGAATGTTTAATTTCCATCTCTCTTTTTATGTTGCAATCTAAAACAGCAAATAATATCTAAAAAATTAAAAAAAAGATTATGTGTTTCTCCTTCTCAATATTATCAGCATTGTAATAGCTAACAGCATTGCCATAGCTTCCATTCCTGATAACTCTGGTACCGTGGCAGAAGGAGTGGCTTGAACTTCATTGCTCTTCTCACCCTCTCCAACTGAATTCACTGCTGTAACATAATATTTATAGGTGATTTCATTGCTCACATTCGTGTCATTGTACCATAACTGTGATGCTGGCACAGTTGCTATCAATGTTCCATTCCTGTATATCCGATACTCAATTATTGTAGCTCCGCCATCATTTGCTGGAGCAGTCCAGCTTAGATTCACATATCCATTTCCAGCATTCGCATGCAGATTTTGAGGTGCTCTTGGCTCAGATATGGGCGTTGCATTAACTTCATTGCTCCTATCGCTCTCACCAGCAGAACTCACTGCTGTCACATAGTATGTGTAGTTTATACCACCACTAACGCTCGTGTCGTTGTACCACAGCTGAGAGACGGGTACGGTTGCAATTAGCGAGCCGTTGCGGTATATCTTATAATTATTCACATTTGAAGTGCCATTTTCATCAGGCGCTTTCCATGTGAGATTTACGAATCCAACCCCTGATTTTGCAGTAACATTCTTGGGTGAATATGGCGCCAGAGGTGAATATATTTTCACATCATCAATTCTGTGGAGGCCCGATAAATAACCCGTAGCGGCTGAGAATCCAAATCCTCCAAAACTCCTGACTATTGGTCCGGTGTACTTAAGGACCATATCATTATCAACATACACCTCAATGTCCGTTGAGTGCACATCCACAATCATTCTGTGCCATTTAAAGTCTGCTGCGCGGCTATCTTTTTCATATACTAGATGATTTTTCGTAGTGTTCTGAATTATGGCTATGTGCTTGCTTGATGGGTCCCACGAGTTTTTGTATGCATCCATCTCAACTCCGTAGCCAGACGCGTTTTTGCCAAATCCGAGGGCGCCACCTCCAACCAGCGCATAATGTGTATCCTTGTAAAACATTACAGTCATACCATCCGGTCCATAAGAATCAAATCTGAAACTTACAATGAAATGCTCTGCCCAGATTGTGTTCTTGAAGATAACTTTTCCTTTCTGGTATTGGTCTCCATTAGTGAGCAACATGTACTTTCTATTGCTATCATAACTTGCATTTCCGTAGTATATCCACTTTCCGGAATTTGTGGAAAAATCGTCTGTGTATGTCCAGCTTACAGGTGTGGCAACTGCATTATTACTTTTATTTCCCTCACCACGAGCATTTTTTGCAGATACCTGATACACATAAACATCATCATTTACTGATGAGTCATTATACCATAATCTGTTCCCATGAACATAACTTATGTTCTCTCCATTCCTGTATACTATGTACCCCAAAATAGGAGAACCGCCATCGTCGGAGGGCGCATCCCATGTAAGATTGACATAACCAACACCCGCATGAGCTTGGAGGTTCTGTGGTGCGGAAGGAAAGCCTACAATACTCTTATTTTTTAGGGGTAGATAATCCTTTGCTCCAGCCGGACCATTTATCTTGTACGGCCAGTCAACTATTGTATCATGGTTGTTATCGTTGGTATTGTTATTCTCCGCCCAGTCAAGCCAGTAATTTCCATACAGAGAGTTGTTCCAGCTATTGTTGTTTCCATCATCGTACGCCTGAATGTGCGAGGAATTGAAAGTGTCGTTTGAGCCATGATTATACAGGAGGAAATTACCGTACACAGAATTATTATCAGAATTTGAAATTATCTCAATTCCTTCATGGGTGTTGTTTTCAATATCATTGTACGCGATGATGTTTGAATCGGAGGAATATATTACTATTCCAATTCCCGAATTATTGTAAATTCTGTTATTTTCAATTATGTTGTACATTGAGGAACTCCATATGGCCACTCCGTACTGAGTTGCATTATACACGGTGTTATTATCAACATGATTGTGGTTGCTGGAATAGATAAGTATCTCATAATATCCACTGTCATTAACTGTATTGTACGCAATTTCTGCGTTGTTAGACCCCCTCAAATAAATTCCCTCATGCTCGTTGTTATATACTGAATTGCCCAATATAGAGATGTTAGCTGAATTCTCAACTAATATACCATACTGGGTCTGATATACCTCGTTATCTCTTATAACTCCATTGCTCACATTGTAGAGTATCACACCAGCACCAGCATCGTACGGAAATGAACTGTAGGCGGTATCATAAAGTTTGCAGTGCTCCACCACAAAATACTTTGTTGTGTTTCCTATGTAAATTGAAGCACCATCTCCGTGCGCATCTATGTCAAGTGCAAGGATAATATACGGGTTTCCTTTAGTGCCATTACCATCAATCACTCCATTATCCGGGGTGAAATCAGAATCCCCATTTATCCTTATTGGGTTGTGATGCATATAATACAGTTCTTTTATCTCCCCTTCTGTAAGGGTCCTGTTGTAAATGCGCACCTCGTCTATAATTCCGCTGTAATGTCCAGTATCTCCGTATCCTATATAGAAATTATTCACTGTTTTCATAGGCTCAAAATTCTTCGTTGCTCTCTGCTCCAATTTTCCATCAACCCATATCTCCATTATTTTTGTGGTGTAGTTGTACTGCCCCACTATGAAATGCCACGCGCCATCATTTACTTTGGTGGTGCTTTTCACATAAAAATCCGCATCCGCAGAATTCTCCATCCAGAAATGCACTATTCCTCCGGATTCAATTTGCAATTCAGAATGTATGTGGGTTTGTTTCTCTCCAGTAATCTGGGCATCGCTCGTTGTGGTGGTTTTTATCCACGCCACATGGGCTATGCTACTTGAATTATGCGTGCTCAGGAAGTTTGCCACGTCAGGTATGGATACAGATGATGTGCTTCCAAATTTCAATGCATGGCCTCCAATTCCAGATACCCATGTGGTGTTGTTTGCAAAACCTGTGAACCCATTACCACTGGAATCATTAACCTTTGTGCCAGAGCCTTCGTTGAAGTTCCAGTATCCAACGAGATCCTTTGTTACTCCATCTCTTGTTATCACTTTATTGTTGTTATCTATTAGAACATTGGCGTAAAGCAACATTATTGCAACCAAAAAAACGGTTGCGAATAGCACAGCATTTTTCCAAACTCTTTCCCTTTTCAATAACATCACCTCTATTTTCCAAAGTGATATGTGATTTATCTTATATTAATTTTTTCTACATTTTAACAATTTGTTTGTTCACAAATAAAAAGATTATTTTAAATTCCGTTTTTTGGGTGTGCAACTGCTCTGTCGCATAATTAAGCTTATAGAGATACAAAAACATGAAATATAAAGAAGGATTTATGGAAACATGTTTAAAAGCGGGAGATGGAAAGAATACAACGATAA
>CAYRMJ010000052.1:0-9981 GCA_964425415.1 uncultured Thermoplasmata archaeon
TTACCACTTTCCTTAGTTCTATCTCGTTCTTAATCCTTATGCGAAATAATTTCCGGACTCTACAATAGGTTATAGATGTACAAAGGTTTAAGTAGTTCAAATGCGTAGGATTGATAATGCAGGATGGGCAGAGAGAGACGATGTATTCTTGACGATGCGTTCAGGGTTTTGGAGTGTGATGAGTCCATTCTAAAAGCATTGGGTTGCGATATTGTAGGAGAGCGCGTGCTTCGTGATGAGCGAGTCATTTTATTATTAACAGAGCTGGGAAGATATGAAGGAAAAGCGGTGCTGTGCGGATGTTTCACCACTCTTTACTCCACAGTCAAGGTTGTGCGAGATAAAAATTATGTGATGTGGATTAAAGATTACATCGTTGTGGATTCGGATTTGCGTGAAAAGGCATACTTTCACTCTCCCGAATCGGTTATGATTTTGACGAAGGACCATGTGATTTTGGATGCCAATGAAGCCACTGTAAGACTCACAGGATTGCAAAGGGAAGAACTCGTTGGAATGCACTGCTATAATGTGATGCATGAGAAGGAAGTGCCAGAGCATGGCTGCCCACTGGTTGAATAAGTAAGAAGGAGAGAGCCAATGGAGCAATCTTATGAACACAGTTTACGGCAATCTTCTCGTTATGGTTCGCAAAATAGATGATGGAATATACGCGCATTATGCTTTGAAGGACGCTGCCGAGCTCATTGAAGAGAAAAACAGAATGCTGGAACTGATGAAGCGCTACAATACCATTTTGACCTTCACCGCGGAAATGAATTCTCTGCTGATGAGAAGCGAGAACTGTAAATCTGAAATTAAAGAGATTGTGCACAGGCTTGTGAAAATTGATGGTGTGCTGGGCGTGGCTTTATGGCTCTACAAAGAGAGCAAGAGAGAGCCGGTTGTTAGTGTCGGCTCACTTGAAGATGAGAATGCTCATGTGGTTGAGCTAATTTTGGGAGAGAGAGACTGCGGAAAAATAGTTATTCATTTCTCATACGAGCTCAGTGACGATGAATTCAAAGCACTTGAAGAATTCAACAGAAACTTAAACTTTTGCTTATACAGGGAGGAGATGGAAAGGAGAAAAAGTGAGATGATTGCTTATCTCAAAAATACCATTGTTGATTTTGGGGTGCTTGTTGACGGAATAAGAAATCCACTAACTGTGTTGATGAATATTGTTGATTTGAACATTGAGGACTCTGATTTGAAGGATAAGCTCATTGCGCATCTAAAGCGTATTGAATCCACAACCAAAAAGATTGACGATATATGGAATCAGGGAGAGGCTATGCTGAACAACCTGAAAGATTAGATTTATTACTTTTTCTGTCATGGGGTGCATCATGAGGCATGAGAAAAGGTTCAAAGTTGATGAGAGCATGGTCGCAAAGGGAATAGGGCTGAATGTTAAAGTTTTATCCACACCATCTCTAATTCTCGCCATGGAAATAACAGCCCATGAATGCATACTGCCAGAGCTCAGTGATTCGGAGACCACGGTGGGCACGGGTATATGTATGCGGCACCTCAAACCCACGAAAATTGGAGAGGAATTTACAGTTGTCGCCGAACTAATTGAGAGAAACGGAAGAAAGCTGAAGTTCAAAGTTAGCGCGTACGACTCTCAGGGTAAGATAGGCGAGGGCGAGCATTACCGTGCAATTATAAACAAGAGTGAATTTGAATCACGATTGAAATGATAAGGTTTTAATAATGCCCTCAAAATCACCCACTATGAAAGTTCTAATTGCACAGCTAACTCCCGAGTTCAGCGTTGAGAGAAACAAAGATAGGATTTTGAAAATTTTAAAGAGAGATGCGGATTTGTATGTGTTTCCTGAGCTTTATCTTACAGGGTACATGGTCAGAGATGACATGTCCATGTTCGCCATTGAAAAAGATGATGAGAACATACAGGAGATTGCGGAGCATAGTGAAGGAAAGATAGTCATTTTTGGATTTCCTGAGCGTGATGATTTTTTGTACAATTCTGCCGCGGTGATTCATGATGGAGAGGTGAGCATTGCAAGAAAGCTGCACCTTCCAAATTTCGGGCCATTTGAGGAAAAGCTCTATTTCAGAGAGGGAAAAACACCATTTGTTATTGAGACAGAATTCGGAAAGATAGGTGTGCAGATTTGCTATGATGCGTTCTTTCCAGAGGTGGCAAAGTACCAAGCACTGCAAGGCTCAGACATCATAATAAATATATCCGCCAGTCCCATAACTTCAAGAGCGTTATTTGAATCAATCATTCCGGCAAGAGCCATTGAAAACACGGTGTTCTTTGTTTATGTTAATTGGGCAGGATTGCAGAGAAGCATGGAGTTTTGGGGCGGGTCCATGGTTTACTCACCAAGGGGTGCGAGAATTCACAAATCTCCTTACTTTGAGGAGAGCATTGCGGTGGTGAATGTGGATATGGACGAGATAGATATAGCGCGGAGATTCAGGCCCACATTGAGAGATTCCAGAAAGGATATTCTTAGCTTGCTATGAATTTTCACACATCAACTATTTTGTTAACCTTTGCAGATAGGAGAAGGTACAGACCCACGATGGATACCACACATCCAGATACAAAAATCACCGGTAAAACACCGAACAATGAAATTAACAAGCCTATCATGACCAATGAAACTAATGCGGCGCTTTGAACCAACGCACCTACCGCACTGAACACTCTACCCCGAAATTTCTCCTCTACAGCGCGCTGAAGTATGGCGGAAGATGGTCCATCTACAAAAGCCACAAAAAATCCGATGGTAAAGCCTCCGGCTGTCATTGCTATGATGGGAATTGGAAATGCACCCATCAGAAAAATCATCAGGCCTATACCGAATATGCCCAGAAATACCATTCTTCCAGATTTCATTTTGCCAGCTAATATTCCTGTGGATACAGAGCCAACAATAGTTCCGATTCCAAACAGAACTTCCATCAATCCGTATCCTGTGATGTTCATGTGAAGCACATCTCTTACGTAAACTGAGTACGCAGCGTTAAGACCACCCACAAATAGCATCATAAGGACAAACGCCATTATTATTGCTTTGACTGCTGGATTTTTCAAAATGTATTTGAAACCTTCAATCATCTCGTTCAGTGCGTTTTTTTCCGTGGCTTTGGCGTAATGCCTTTTATAGCGAATTGTTAAAAGCATCAGTGCCGAAAATATGTAAGTTAATGAATCAAATACGAAGATCCAGAGGTATCCAAGCACATAAATCATGCCTGTGCTTATTACAGGTCCCAAAATAACCGCGGACATATACGTGACCTGCGATAACGAGTTTGCCTCCACCAAAATATCTCGTTCCATTATCTCTGGAATTAGTGACATACGCGCAGGATAGAAAAATCGCGAGGCGGTTGAGATTAAAAATACCACCACTGCAAGCTGAATCACAGAAGTGCAAAATATGAATATAAGCGCCAGAATTGCACGAATCATATCTGCAGCAATCATGGTTATCTTTTTGTTCCAGCGATCCACGAATACACCTGCGATGGGTCCGAACAGAAGCACGGGTAGCGAGGACGCAATCATCACGATGCTTACATCAACCGCGCTGCCGCCCCAGCTGAAAACCACCAGAACCGCTATTCCAAAAAACGCGACTTCATCTCCTAAATTAGATACAATCTGCCCGATCCAGAGCTTTGCGAAGTTTGTATTTTGAAGAGTTTTGCGCAATCCAGAAACACTCACATACGGTTATTCGTATTGTGGACTTTATAGTTTTCCACACAGGGAAACTAAAAATCTAAAAGGGAATAGAGGGATATTTCCCTCTCATCCATTACTATTAGGACAATAGTGCATCAGCCACGCGCTCTGCCACTTCAACACCTGCTCTAATTTGTCCTTCCTTTGCCTGCGCTCCGATGTGCGGGGTGAGAACCACATTGTCAAGCTCAAACAGAGGACTCTCTTTAACTGGCTCGTGCTCGTACACATCCAGCGCTGCTCCGTAAAGCTTTCCGGATTTCAGTGCTTCGTATAGTGCCTCTTCATCAACTGTTCCACCCCGCGCCGCGTTTATCAAAATTGCACCGTTCTTCATCTTCTCTATTCTCTCTCTGTTGATTAGGTGCTTTGTATCTGGGGTGAGTGGAACATGGAGAGATACCACATCTGCCTCCGAGAGCAGGGAATCTAAATCCCTGTACTCAATGCCCAACTCTTTCTCAATGGATTCATCGGGGCGATACACATCGTAGTACACAACCTTCATTCCAAATGCCTTCGCTCTCTTGGCAACTTCCCTACCAATTCTCCCGATGCCGATTATGCCCATGGTCTTCCCGTACATCTCTATTCCTTTGGATTTCTTCTTGGGCCATGCTCCTTTTCGCATCTCTCTATCCGCAAATGCTATTTTTCGCATAACTGCAAGTATGAGCCCAATGGTCAGCTCAGCGACGCTAATGCTGGTGGCACCCGGTGTATTTATGACTTTTATTCCTTTGCTTTTCGCGTACTCCACATCAATATTGTCCAATCCTACACCTGCACGTCCAATAACCTTTAAATTCTTTGCAGAGTCTATTATTTCTTTCCGAACTTTGGTTGCGCTCCTCACTATTATTGCATCTAAGTCCTCCACGTGTTTAAAAAGCTCCTCTTTGGGAATGGAACTGAGATCTATGACATCAAATCCTCTCTCCTTTAAAAGAGCAACACCCTCCTCGGCAATAGGGTCGCATATTCCTACCTTCATCAGTATACCCCCTTCGCCTCCAGAATCTCGTCCACTGAATCCAAAAGCGCCATTATGTCGCCGGGCTGTACTTGTCCCATGTGCGCAATCCTGAAAGTTTTCTCCTTCAATTCTCCATAACCGTTGGAGAGCATCATGCCCCTTTTCATAAGTTCGTTGTTCAGGTCCTTCACAGATATACCATGCGTGTTTTTCACCGTTGTAACTGTCACGCTCTCATATCCCGGCTCGGCAAAAAGCTCAAAGCCTCTCTTTTTAACCCAATTGTGGACTATGCCCCTCATTTTAAGATGTCTTTCATATCTCGCTTCCATGCCCTCTCTGAGCATAAGGTCAAGCTGTGCATCCATCGCGTAAAGAAGTGGAACTGCGGGAGTTGTCGGGTGCTGCTGGCTCTTCTCAAATCTCTTCAGCATTCTGACGAAATCAAAGTAGTAACCCTTGTTCTTCATATTTTTACTTCTCTCCATTGCCGCCTCGCTAACAAACGCCACCGCGAGTCCGGGCGGAAGCGCGAGAGCTTTTTGAGAGGAGGCAATCACAACATCGTAGTTGTCTATATTTATCTTATCTCCACCGAGGGAGGACACGGCATCTATGGCAATTAGAGTATCATTCTCATGCGCTATTTTCGCAATTTCATCCGTGGGATTTCTCACGCCCGTGGAAGTCTCGTTGTGAATCTGCGCCAGAAGCTCGTATTTCTTCTTTTTAATTTTTTCTTCTATCATCTCCGGCTTAACGGCCATTCCCCAGTCTGCCCACACCAAATCGGCCTCTTTACCGTTTGCAAGGCTCATCTCGTACCAGCGCTTGCTGAACGCTCCGCACGCACCATGCAAAACATGGCGCTCTGCGAGATTTCTTATGGTGCCTTCCATCACACCAGAGCCGCTGGAGGTGAACACCATCGCGTAGTGCTTTGTGTTGAAAAATTTCTGCAACTTCTCCACTATTCCTCCATAAAGCTCGGTCATCTCAGAGGTGCGATGCCCGATGACACGCTGAGCCATTACGAGCCGAACTCTATCATCCACTTCCGTAGGTCCGGGTATGAACAGTTTTGGTGTATTATCTATCATTTAAATCACCGAAAGGGAGAATCGCATGCGATGATATTAACTTTTTTAAATAAGTCTTCTTCTACACAATATAAAAATGGTGGAGAGCGATAAAAGAATGTAAAACTCCGGTGAAAACTCAGGTACTTCGTTCCAATTTGCACTTTCTATAGTTACACCTTGGAGTGTGAAGCTGGCAGGGTTGGCGGTGCCTGAATAACTACCCGGGCCATCGCCTGTCCATGAAGCAAAGGCATAAGTATATCCACCTTCGCTTACTGGGCTGTCCACTCTGATGGTGACAGTGCATCCAGCATCGTACCATCCAGAGCCCGGATCGCTGTATGAGCGATCACTCCCAAAGTACTTGCCGGAGGAGTATCCAGTGTCATAAGGCGTTTTCACTGTGAGATAAAATTGCTCGTAATAGTGGCCAACTATTGAACCACCTGCATTTATTCTTCCGCTCGGGGGATTCTGCGAGATCCACCTGTGCCCGGAGGCATCGTTAGAGTTGTTTGATTCAGCCGCATAACTGTATGGAGAGTTTCTATCCACGTAAACTGTCCAGTAATAATCATCGTTGGGATAAACATAGTGTGTGTTTCCCAAAATCACATAAGAAACAGCCACTCCATTATTTTTATCCATGGGCGTGTGTGCTCCGGGATTGTCAGTTTCCGCATGGAACTCCACTTTGTATCCACACCACAAAAAGAAGTAATAATCTCCATAATCTGAGGTGGAATTTATAGAAACTCTCGCTTTCCATGTTCCAGCCGTATCTCCACTTTTCAAAGTGTAAAACACATCTTCGCTCCCTCCTTTTCCTGCGTTCGCACTTGAACCTTTTAGATTTCCATTGGGATCGTAAAGTGCAATATTGAAGTCTGCACCGCTGTTTGGTGCCATGTAGAAATATATTGTGGCTCCTGATGAGATTAGCGAAGAGTCTATGCTGAATGTCCAGTCATCAGATGGATCGTTGTAATTTGATTTTCCATTGTAGGATTGTATTATGTACCCATATCCACCCACACCTACCGTGCCATAATTTAAATCTCCGGGGTTGTTGTCAGAATCACTCTGTATGTGAAACCACACATCGCACCAACCATCATCACCGTTGGTTTCCACAAAGGGAGACGCGGTACCTCCTGACCACGTCTTTGTTGTTAGATTATAGGTCATTGTGACATAACCGTAATCATCATCTCCCCCACATAATCCAGAGTCAGCCTCGTAAACATGTATGACAATTTGTACTGTGTTGCCTGTAACAGAGGAGTTGGTATATACATCATCGCCGGACCATGAATCCTGATCGTCTCGTTCAGGGGATTCAAACTCTTTATTTCCTATCCATACATAGTAATATATGTCATTGTCACCATGACAGTCAGACTCACCGGAATAATAATCCACAACATGCACAGTAACAGCAGGATCACTTCCACTGCGAGTACCTTCATTCTCCGGAGGGATGTAAAGAGGTCCGAGACGAGCATCGTCAAGGCTCTTTATTCCTTTTGCGGCCATGAAGGCAAGTCTCCAATTGGACAAATTTTGAGATAATTGATACACAATCCATTCTATTGTTCTTATTGCTTTCTCATCATACCAATTCTCCTTGTAGGGCCTGAACCACCCAAACTCTTTAAGCCTGTATCTTTCAAGGTCATGCATGTAATGAAGAACAACCCACTTTTTCGTATTCACCGTTAGATTTTCCCACTCCTCCTTGTAAATCGTTGAATTCAACAACTCCACCCTGTAAACAGGTTTATCCGGATTCTCCTTTTTCAACTCTCTCAGTTTCAATGCTGCGTATTTTTCCTCTTTAAAATGGCTTGCGTTTCCATCAATGAAATCTTTTCCGCTGAAAATATGCAATTTCTCGTAGCCCTTACTCAAATCATGCTCTCTAATCCACATGTCTATTTTATTTGTATTGACCTCATCACCAAACTCCGCTTTCAGCATTTTTGCGTAGTTACCTGCAAAGTTATCTTTGCTACCTATTGGAACGTAATGATCTTGCGTTGATGTGCTGTTATCATTTGGATTGCTATGGGGATGAGGTATATCAATTCCCAACGTTTCTTTAAATGGCTCATGGGCAGTATCTTTGTAAATACCACCATAACTTACTATTCTGTAAAGAACCTCTCTTCCATGGATGGATAGGGGTATCTTAAACTCAAGTCTAGCCCATCCTTTGGCTAAATCTTTCTCCAAGCTGAAATCAATCTTTTTAGAAACAAATTCTCCATTTTCGTACTCTTTAAATTCATAACCCTTTATATTTCCTGAAAGCCCATACAATCTGAACAAGTACTTTGCTTCAATTCCTCCAATACTATAACCATTTTTACCGCTAATGTAAATTTCTATGTAATCATACGGATATATCGGTTTTTCATTCTTCACAGGGCCAATGTACACAGATACGAACTTCCCCCTGTACTTTGCTGGAAATGCCGTGCTATTAGGTATAGTGGTGTTTAGCCACATATCTGAGCCATACGGATAGTCAGGAATTCCATCTTTATCCACGTCCGGTAGTCGGTTTCCGTTTACAATAACATAGCTCTGATTATCAGGAATTCCATCGTTGTTGAAATCGTGCGGATACGGGTCCAAACTATCCGGAATTCCATCTCTATCGCTATCGTTGCTTCCATAAATTGGCACGATTATACCTGATGCAATGGCACCCCTTGTTTGAAGATAAAAATAAGATGTGTTTTTCTCAGAGTACTTTGCATACGAAACAATGTCTTCATTCGGTGCAATGGGATTAGAAGATGAAAGCCTGCGATAAGGAGTCCAGTCAGAGAAAATACCATCAATTTTTGGTTTAGATGGAACATAATTCACATACACACCATCCCCAGTAGTGTATGAGAAACAAAAAGCTCCAGAAACACTCTTCACCGTTGGTCTTATTGCACTCCCATTTTGAGAGCCACCTTTGTAAATTATATCTAAGGAAACAGAATTAACAACGGATATGGGATTTTTAAACTGTATGAATTCTCCTAACTTTCCCACGGCAATTGTATTATTTCTATATCTCAACTCCACATTTGCAGATACGTTGGATAGGTCTGATACACTAACTCCTCGTATTCTCTGCGCTTTGTAATCAGTATTTTCAATTATTAATGTTCCTATTTTGTCTCCTGTGCTAACCGAACCACTCGCTGCAACTATCTTTGCAACAACAAGAGGCTTGAAAATTCCTATAGGTTCTGTTTCGTCCATGTAATCATTAACTATCACACGAGCTCCTTCACCTATGTATTTTGAGGGAATACGTAGTTCTATGCCGCCATCTCCCCCAGCAACTGGGAATCCACCAGCAGCTTTCCACGCACTCCAGTTATTTTGAGATGAACTATGATATGCGTAAATGGTTCCATGGAGAGCATTGCCTTTCTTGATAATCCAGAGTCTGTATTCTAATCCAAGCCCGTTATACAGATAGCCTGTGGAAGAAGATCCATCGCTGTCTATCAAAACATTCACACCTTTTTCAGTGTATAGGTGTTTTCCAAACATCATATAAACAAAATTTCCATATCTTCCTACCTTTAAAATAGATATGTCACCGTTGAATGTGTGATACGTTGGTACTGCGCTCCACTCTCCGAAATTCCCATCAACTTTGTAAGGAGAGCTTAGAAACATCACGCTTAATAAAGTGCTTCCAACGATGATTAATGCTATGATAACACCCATTATCGCACTCTTTTGTTTCCTATGGTACTTTCCAAAACCATCTTCAATTCCATTTTTGAATTTTCTCTTTTTATATTTTACAACTTTTGTTGCTGCTTCACTCTCTTCCACGGGCATTGGATTTTCAACTTTGCTCTCTTTCAGCATGTCAATCTTGAGAGATATGTCCAAAGCTTCCTCTATATTTCCTAAATCTTCCAAAATATGCATTAACTTTTCCCAGAGAGTTATGTTCTCTGGCTCCCATGAAAGTGCAACGAATGTATCAACATACTCTTTAACTTTTTCCGAGTATTCATCAGCACTTAAATTTGTGTTAATCTCATAACCACAAGCTCCGCACTCGTATTCAAGCTCCGTTATGACGTTTCCGCATTGTGGACAGAGGGTTTCATGAGCAGAAAGTTCCTCAGGTACGCTATCTATTTTAATTCTATTTGCAG
>CAYRMJ010000053.1:0-9760 GCA_964425415.1 uncultured Thermoplasmata archaeon
CCTATTATTACGAACATATCACGGGCAACTGGGCATTCAATGTGGTAAACTCGGCAGACTGGGTACCTGAAACGCCCATTTCCATTCAAACCCTGTATGATTTCAACGACACAAACCTGTTTAAAGGTCTTAAAGAATACATTCGCAAACTGAAATTTCCGGAGAATATCATAATGAAAAGAATATACACCCAGCTTGACAAGCCCACGAGAAAGGCTCAAAAAAAGTACGAGAAATATCTGGGAAGAATGACCTCAAAGTTCATTAAAAAGAAATTGCCAGAATTTGTACCTCCAAAATACTCAGAGAGTAACAATTATGTGCGAACGGGAAAAACGGTTGTTTTATACGCGGATGATGATTACTATAAAAAATTTCCTATGGTGGCAGAGGATTTCGCAATACACCACAATTTTAATGCCTATCTATATTTGTTAGAGAACACAAAAATAAATGAAGATTCTGAATAACATTATAGTGTGGCTCTTCGCTCACCCAAACCCACTTTGATGGTTTCGTTTATCTGCAAACCGTAGCAGCGTTCTCTTCCTATTGCATCATAAATATTCTCTATATGAGTCCTTTACCTTATAATATCCCAAATCTGAAGCAATTAGCCAAGGGAATAGAATATTGAGCCACTAAAAAAGCCATTTGCAAATGCAAAGAAGTTACAGTGTAATATGTTGAAGAGTTGCGCTGTGAGCGAGCATTAATCTCTCCTAAAATTTCACCTGCCCGATACTTTTATTGTAATCACCGCGAAAAATACGCAGTAAGGCAAAGTTTAATATTTAGCACCTTATTTTCGCTCCGATGCTTGAAAAAGAGTTGAATCTTGATTATTTCAAAAGAGCGGGATTTAAGAGATACAAATGCAGCAAATGTGGTGCTTATTTCTGGAGCACTAAGCCCAGAGACACATGCACCGAATCTCCCTGCGGAGAGTACAAATTCATAGGTAACAAAGGCTATTTCAGGAGGGAGTTTGAAATTGAAGACATGCGCAGGGAATTTGTGGAATTTTTCAAAAAGCGTGGACACACGCCTGTAAAAAGATACCCAGTGGTTGCGCGATGGCGTGATGATGTGTTTTTAGTGAATGCTTCAATATACGATTTTCAGCCCCATGTTACTTCGGGACTTGTTCCCCCACCGGCAAATCCATTGGTCATATCTCAGCCGTGCATAAGAATGGTTGATGTTGATTCTGTGGGGCGCACTGGCAGGCACTTAACTGGATTTGAGATGATGGCTCACCATGCGTTCAATTACCCAGATAAGGAAGTTTATTGGAAAGATGAAACTGTGAATTATGCAGTTGAGTTTTTAGAATCTTTAGGTGTGAATAGAGAAGATATAGTACTAAAAGAGCACCCATGGTTTGGAGGTGGCAACGCAGGTGCGAGCTTTGAGGTCATAGTGGGCGGGCTTGAGCTTGCAACACTGGTTTTTATGAATTTAAAGGAAGATGAAAATGGAGCCATAGTTATTGATGGAACCCGTTATTCTGAGATGCCCATAAAAATAGTTGACACCGGCTATGGACTTGAGCGCTTTGTCTGGGTCTCCAAAGGCACACCTACCATATACGAGGCAATTTATCCGGAGATGATTGAAAAACTTATGCATCTAAGCAATGTGGAGAAGGGTGAAAAGGAAGATGAAGTTCTATCTCTTTTAGCATATCACTCTCCAAAGATTGAAAAATTGGGTGAGAGAGAGTTTCTAAAAGAATTTTTCAAAATTGCAGGAATCAACAAAGAATATTATGAGAAAAAGATAGCACCCATTCAACGAATTTACGCTGTGGCAGATTACTCCAGAAGTTTGAGTTTCATGCTCACCGATGGAATAATTCCCTCAAATATCCAAGCGGGATACCTTGCAAGACTGCTCATTCGCAGAAGCATTAATTTGCTCAACAAATTGGGCAATCCAGTGTCTCTTTACGAACTTGTTGAGATGCATGTTAAGAGATTCTCGGATATAATGGACACAAGCATGCTTCCAATAGTGAAGGATATATTGAAGGTTGAAGAGGAGAGATATCTAAAAACTTTATCCAAGGGAAGAGACATAGTAAAGCGTTTACTAAAGAAAAAGGGTGAGATTACAGTTGAGGATCTGGTGCTTCTATACGATTCTCACGGATTGCTTCCAGAGATTGTTAAAGAGATTGCAGGAGATAAAGTCACCATACCAGAGAACTTCCATGCTCTGGTTGCAAGCAGACATGAAAAACGCACTAATGTTAAGAAAAAAGAAAGCAAGAAATACAATGTGCCCCCAACACAATCTCTTTATTACGAGAATCCGTACATGAGAGAGTTTGATGCAGAAGTAATATACTCATCTGAAAACGAGGTAATTCTTGACAAAACAGCATTTTATCCGGAAGGTGGTGGCCAGCCTTGTGATTTTGGATACATTGAATTTAACGGTGAAAGATACAACATAACCAATGTTCAAAAATTTGGAGATGTGGTTGTGCATTACATTGACGGCACAATTCCTGAAGGAGCAAAGGTACATGGCACTATTGACTGGGCCCGCAGAGAGCGGCTCATGCGCATGCACACTGCAGAGCATGTTCTTCTTGCCGCATGTAGAAGAGTGCTTGGCAAGCATGTGTGGCAACACGGGACACAGAAAGATGTTAAAGTTTCCAGATTTGACATTGCACATTATCGGGCCATATCCAGAGAGGAGATAAAGAGAATTGAAGAGGAAGCTATGCGGATTATAACTTCAAACATTCCGGTGGATGCAAAGTTTATGTCTCGGAGAGAGGCAGAAGACAAATACGGATTCGTGCTATATGAAGGCGGCATACCGCCGGGTCGTGAAATAAGAGTTGTGAAAATTGGAGATTATGATGTTGAAGCTTGTGGCGGCACTCATGTGCAAAACACCGGAGAAATAGGATTTCTGAAAATACATGGTACAGAGCGAATTCAGGATGGAGTGAGTAGAATATTTTACAGTGCAGGACTCAGCGCTTTAGAGCACGTGCAGGATATGGAAGATTCATTAATCCGAGTTTCAGATATTTTAAATGCTGGCAGAAATCAAATTTTGAATAAAGCAGAATCTCTGATAAATGAAAATCGTGAGCTTCGGAAGAATATTGAGAAGCTTAAAGAGAAATTGGCAGAGAGTATTGTGGACGAGCTTCTATCAAAAAGCAAAGATGGAAAGTTGGCAGCAAGCATAACTGTCGGCAGAAATGATATGCAGAAAATAATGAAAAAACTGAGTGAAAATCTAAATGAAGTTGTTCTCATTAACGATGAAGGTGCATTGATGGTGCATTCCTCACTCAATCGTGCTAAGGATATTGCAGTTGAAATAGCCCAAAAAACTGGAGGCAAAGCAGGAGGCCGCGATAACTTTGCACAGGGTAGAATTCCCACAGATAGGGTCAATGATGGAATTAATATAGCAAAAACCATTATGGGTATCTAAATGGTCACTCCAGAGATTGAAAGAATCAACTCGCTAGTTAGAAGTTATCTTCATGTTTACGAGTTTAGAATAACTCCTGACCATTTGGAGTTTTTCTTTACCATTCCTGATCAATCCGAGTTTGAAAAAAATTTTGAGTTTTTGCGAGTTGAAATGAAGAAAATCAATGCCATTCCAATGGTTCGGAAGAGAAATGGAGAGTACGTGCTGATTGTGATTCGCAATCCAAAGAGGCAGTTCTTTAGCATTTGGATTAATGTGGGCCTTCTGATATTGACTATTCTCTCAACGATATGGGTGGGCATGGGTTATTACACAGCATACTATGGCTCTTCTGGATTCTGGCACGATTTTTTAGGAGGCTTAATATACTTTTCTGTGCCTTTGCTAACAATTTTAGGGTGCCATGAGATGGGCCATTACTTCGCTGCTAAAAAGCACAATATAGCCGCATCATTGCCCTTTTTCATACCTGCTCCGACCATGCTCGGAACTTTGGGTGCTTTCATATCCATCAGAGAGCCCATACCAGACAAAAAGTCCCTGATTGATGTGGGTCTTTCAGGACCGATAGTCGGGTTCATAGTAGCCATTCCAGTTACCATAATCGGACTGATTCTCGGAAGTATGAATCCACCGCATGTGGACACAGAGGCAGTAAACACATATATGATTTTCAATGTGCCTTTAATATATCAGTTTTTAGAGGATATCTTTCCATCATCCGCGTTTGTTCATCCAGTATCCATGGCAGGGTGGGTTGGCTTTGTAGTCACGGCAATTAATCTATTTCCCATAGGTCAGCTTGATGGGGGTCATGCCATAAGAGCTGTGCTGGGCGATAACGCAAAATTTGTTAGCTATGGATTTGCAGCACTCCTAATAGGACTGGGCATATTTTATCCGGGCTGGCTCATATTTGGAATTTTAGTGATATTCTTAGGTTTGAGACATCCCCCACCATTGAACGACATTGTAAAGCTTGATACGAAGAGATACGCTATATTTTTCTCTGCTTTACTCATATTTGCAGTGACATTTGTTCCCATACCTGTGGAGCTTCATCATGTTAATGAGAAAGTTAACATTGAAACTAATTACGGTTCAAATGTGCTTATTATAGGAACTTCTATGAATCACACCATGATGTTAATAAACGTTACGAACAGTGGAGAGATGCGTGAGAACATAACACTAACATTGTCCGGACCGTTTACCTTCAAAAACATCAGCAAAAGATATGTCTTTTCCGTAGACCCGGGAAAATGGAAGGAGTTGCGCGGATACATCTATGCAAAGGAGCGAGGTAATCAAACTGTACATGTATCAATAACCACCAAGACCGGCATAAAAGAGTGGAAAAATTACACTATAACATGTTTGCAAAAATCCTCTACTTTGCAGTTTGTACCATCGGAAGTTCATTCAAGTGGATTCAATGTGACTCTTTACAATTATGGAAAAAACAGGACAATACATATCCTATCCCTCAATGGAGAATCATTTAACATCACAAATGGAAATGTGGTATTTTATATGCCGGCGAACAGCAAAAGAATTTTGAACATACTTGTCATATCCTCCATGACCATTGCAGCGGTGGATTACTCAAACTACGAAGTGGCGCTCTTAAAAGTTTCAATTTGATTCTCAATTATTTTTTTGAAATCCAGTGCGTTTTTCCACATATCTGTGTTGTTGAACATTACATAGTCCCCCTCGTTCACCCAACCTGCAAGAAGTTTCAAATCTTCTAATGTATACGAGTATCTATAACCGCCTATCCCGTGTAAACGATAGTATTTGAATGGTCCATAAGTGCTTCTATTCTTGAATGGGTCAACAACATGAATCAACTCCAACTTCTTGCAAATATTCATAACTGTTTTTTCTTCCCATGTTCCACGAGGTTCCCATCCGAATACAAATTCTCTATCAATAGCACTGAAGAAATATTCAATGCGTTCTAAGTTTTCTTCGTTCTCTCTAAAGCTTGGAGGGCTTTGAAACACCACAACTTTTGCATTGAGTACCTTTGCTATTTTCACAAAATTAGACCATGCCTTTTTTGTGTCCGCATTGAGCTTAAAATATCCAAAATCTCCCATGTGTCCTTTGTATCGCCTGTATGTTGGACTTGATGGAGGATGTGTAATTGCTTGTGGTGCTTTCAATGTGAACTCAAAATTAGGAGGCACTCTCTTTCTCCATCGTTCTGCAGTTTTAATATTCATTGGCGAGTAAAAAGTTTTCTGGACTTCCATCACAGGCAGTTCATCAGTATATTTGGACCACGAAACTGGCATTCCGCAGGTACCTATTCTCACGCTTGGTTAATAACATAGAGCGATATAAAATCATTTGATTAGGAAAAATATGAGCAGAGATACGACAAAAGAGGCCGTTAAAAGAAGGCCCGCTGCAATCTTAGCACGGGCGACGCTCTTCTTTGTAATTGCACTCATAAGCTCCAAGTTACCTGTATTAGCCATTAAAAACTCCACCTCTTCAGTTCTAAATGACGCACAAGCAGGCCCTTCATTTTTTATCGCAATCTCTACTGCCTTCTTACAGGCGTTGATTATTTCTGTCCAATCATCATGCTCGCCAACAGGATTTAGATCCACCATACTCATGTTTACTATGTGATTGTCAGTGGAAAATACTTCTGAATCATCAACCTCCTTTATCTCCTTTCTAATTCTATCTCTTAGTCCCTTCTTTATGTTATTACCATCAATGAGAATATAAGCGAATCTTTTATTTCCTACCTTGAAAACCGCAGCTCTCACACCTCCGGGACCAATGCTTCTTCCTTTTAGGTTCACATGTCCATACCCCATCACTATTGGAAAGTTAGCTTTAAGAGAGAGCAGAGATTTGGTCAACGCGCCCACATCCGCACCTAAAAGAGACAGAGGCACGGCATTTTCATCAAAGCAATTATGTGCGTCAATGATCATCGCATCATTCATATTCTTCATCAGCTCGGATCTTATATGAAGACCCGTACTTAGCTCCACATCATCAAATTGTGCGTTGTTGGGAATTAAACTCACAAACATATAATCTCCAAAGCGCTGAGCCATGTACTCTATTCCATCTACCTTTCCCCTCTTTGGCTCGCTAAATTTTGTGATCACACACTTATCGTTGATGGCTCTCTTTATTACTTCGGCAATTTTTTCAATATCTTCATTGTCTACATTGTTATCATGGGTTGTGGTGGTGTGAAATACCATCATATCACTTATATGGAGAATGTTCTCAAGCTTGCCTGATACATTGCTACCACCAAGATTTCCAAAGGGACCCGGGTGGATGTATGGCGCCACAAAAACATATTTTTCTCCGCTATTTTTATGGAATACCATAACTGATACAGGTACTTTTCTCTTAGTGTACATGCTGTGAAACATCTTGTTGAGTTTTGATTCATCATCCGCTGAGTGCCTGCTTATGTAATTCACAAAGGTTGATATGAAGAATAGTGGATCCTCGCGAAACTCTCTTCTGAACACTGATGTTGATGTTATTATGAACACGTGACCCGCAACTCCGTAGGTCAAGGTGGAGAGTATGTACTGCACAAGGGGCACCTCATTGAGATATGCAACGGCAAAAATTAGTATGCCTATATTGTAATAGGACGAGATGAGCATTGCAAAATTCTTTCGCTCTGCAACGAATGTTCTGTATATTAGATATCTCAAAAATATTGGAAAAGAGAATCCTACAAAAAAAGACATTGTAAAATCTACGAAAAAAGAGAGTAGCCAGAACTCAACGAAGGATACGAGAAACACTAAAAGATGAAGTGTGGTGATTCTGCGAAGAGGAAAATATATGCGAAGTGCGCGAATGCTTATCCAATCAAGAAATAGAGCAAATATTGCAGGAAATAAGAATAAAAACAATACATCGCCAATTTGCGGATGTGCTATGTACGAGAAAATGAAGAGAACGAACAAAAATATGGATAGTGCCACAGCTGGATGTGGAGCTTCAAATACATGTTTCCGAAGTGATACCATGTACTTTTCACCAGAACTCATCTCACGGTTCATGCCGATGTTTGTATTTACTTTTTCGCGATATAGCTCAATGTGTAGAGTAAACCGAGCACAAGATTAGTGTAGAATGTTAGCGCTCTCCAAACTATTACCACAATTCCAGCTATTTCTCCAGGAATCCTTTGAGAAAATAGGAGATAAGCTGTGAACTCCGCAAGACCCGTGCCACCGGGTGTAATGGGAATGAGAGTGACCATCACGATTATCAGCTGAGCTGTGAACATGAATAGCCAGTTTGGCGCATAACCGAGACCAATTAAAAGGAGAGGCACTATTGTGAAATCCACAAACCACATGGCAACTGTTATGATGAACGATGAAATCAAAACCTTTTTGCGCTGACTGAACAGTATTTTTGTGCTATTTGCAAAATTCATAAATTCTTCTTCCATTTTTTTTATGTCTTTCTGCCTTTTATTTTCATCTTTTATAAATAATCTCAGCAATCTCTCAAATTTATGAAGCTTTCCTTTTATTTTATCAGCTCTAAGCACCATATAAGCAAGCAATATTCCCAATACAGCAAGCATGGCACCTGCAGCTAACAGATAAATTCTTATTTGGCCTAAGTCCATGGACATTCCAAGTACAAGTAAAAATATGGGAATTGACACAGAGAAAAATATGAAGTCTATTATTCTTTCACCGATGGTTATTGCTGTCGCGTCGCCGCCGCTCATGTTTCCCTCCGCCAGCATGTATATTCTGGTTGGCTCTCCGCCCATGGCAGATGGCGTGATGGCGGCCATGAACAGATTGACCATGACTATTTTGAAGCACCAGTACAAATTCAGATTCTCTCCCACGCTTTTAGCCAATACTTTTATGCGAAGAGCCCAGAGTGTTAGATTTGCAATATGTGCGATTACCGCCAAAATAATTATATATATGGGCAAAGAAGCTAATTTCTCCAGCCCCTCAGGTTTTACGGTTAAAGTGTATATGAGAGCCATGGATATGCCGCTCACAGCTATTGCTATTACGAACCAAAGTTTCCATCTTTTGAGGAACTCACTCAGAGAATCACCTCCAAAACTCTCTCCACCGATTCTTCAACTCTGTGTTTTCCATCAAAGCCTTTCATTTTAAGTGCATCATTTACCAATTCTCTCAGGTTCATTTGATCCTGCGACATGGATGCGGTAATTCCCATATCTTTAAGATGCTGCGCCAAATATCGTTGCTCTGGCTGCCCGGGAGTTGGCACAAATCCTGCCTTGCCCCCAACAACGGCAAGGTCCATTATAGTTGAGTATCCTGAGCGAGATATGACAACTTTTGCCCTATTCATAATTTCTTCTCTTTTTTCAGAAGGTAGAAAAGAATAAATTTCCACATTTTTCTCCTCAGAGTGAATACTTTCTGGCCTTCCAAGAGTCACTATCACATGTCCATTTATATCTTCAAGCTGCGAGAGCACAATCTTCTCAAATAAAGTGCGTTGCGGCTCGGGTCCGGATATGGATATGAGCACATCAATATCTCTATCTAAGTTCCTGTTTTTAAATGAGGACAAAGGACCTACATATTCTATCTTCTCGTTTGGTATGAACCTCACGTTGTGTGACATCTGTCCAGATAGGGAGTTATTCTGGAAATCAGGAACAATTATTTTACGAAAAAACTTGCTCATGTAAGAATTGTAAATCATTGTGCCGCCTCGCATAACGGAGGATTTTAGCATTATTCTCAGTTGATGCATTATCAAAAAAGAGGGCTTAAATCTGTTGAAGATGTCATAGCGACTATCTGAAACAATAATATCAAAGTTCTCCCGTGAATCTAAAGAGAGAAAAACGCGATGATACTCAATCATGCTTTTTATTATTCTATGGCTATTTGCGATTATATACGGGATGAATTGGTGTGCTTTTTCAGTATACTGAATTGGATAATCAGGAATATCATAGTACTTCAAATCGGGCAACTCTCTTTTCAGAAGAGATAGAGCACGGTCATGGGATATTATTACAACTTCATGACCTTCATCCACAAGTTTTTTTATTACTGGCAGGCTCCTCGTGGCATGGCCTATGCCAAGCGAGCAAACGCCAAACGCAATTTTCATCCGCACTTAAAATGCCTCGCCTCATATTATCTTTTTGTTTTTTGCTGATATTCACAGAGTTTAAATATCAAATCACGATGAACGAATATGATCATACTTCCAAACGGCTCTGCAACGAACAAGCCCGTGGTGCGCGGCTGCTCTCTGTGCC
>CAYRMJ010000054.1:0-9116 GCA_964425415.1 uncultured Thermoplasmata archaeon
GGGTCAAACATGCCGGGATGGTTCATTCCCAGCGCGCTGGTGGCAAAGAATCCGAAGAAATCCAAGTAGTATTTGCTGTGCCTCGCATCGTAGAGCCACATGCCATGACTTTTGTCAATGTCCAGCACCATGTCAAGACCATCAGTCAGAATTCGCTCTCCCAAAACCTTATGAACTTCCTTTGGCGATATCATGATGGGTGCATGGTGATGCAAAATATATATGTTTGGGGTGCAAAATTAAAATTTAAACTTACATTTATAAAAATACCTTACCATGCAAAGGCAAAATAAATGGCCAATGTTATAGAGAGAACGAATATAACAGATGGTATTATTCTCCTGATGACCTTGTACAGATTCGCTTTGAAATGCTGCGAGGAGAGAACCAAGCATAGATGCACAGGAGAGGTAAGATGTCCAGCATACCCTGAGGCGTAAGCGAGAGCCACCGCCGCAAAATTCACAGGTGTGCCCATGTACGGCAAAAGGAGAGGAAAGGTGGCAGCCACGTAAGCGACGGTGACTCCAGTCATCAACCCGGCGAGATAGGGGAGAATCATGATCACGATGAATGGCGGAATTCCGTACATGTTAAAAAAAGAGTATGTGTAGTGCATTGAATCCGTTTCAAGCACCGCCACCTTCATGAAGAGTGCGGCAAATGTAACGCCCAAAAATGTGGGTTTAAGAGCAAATTTAAGGCTGTACTTGGTGGCGTTTAAATCTCTCTTTTTAAGCAAAATGAAAATCAAAGATAAATCCACAACGAGCAAAGAGAAAAACAAATCAATTCTCTTCAAGCTCCATCCCTTCGTGGGATCTGGAACTCCGAGCAATGTTAGGAGCATTACAATTAGTATGGGCCATGAGGAGTACAGCAGAGCCCTCCATGGCCTGTCCCTCTCCACCGCTTTTCTCTTAACATTCTTCTTTCTCATAATAGGTACATAGATGAACAGAAAGCCGCCCAGTATTGCCAACACGGGCAAAAATGACATGTGAAGCACAAACTCCGAGATCTCCACTCCAAATATGGCAGAGGCAACGATTACACCCGTGTAAAGTGGCCATGCATACTCCCACAGGTGCCTGAACCAGTAATTTAAGGTGGTGGCTTCCAGCCCCGTGAGTTTCATATCCTTTGCTAGAGGGTCAACCAATTTTGCAGATACATAAGCCCCGCCCGGCATGGGCAGAAGGCCAATGAATGCGGAGATTGAGACAAGCGACGCACCCAAAGAGGGGGCAATGGATTTCACGGCTGATACCATCATGTTCAAATATCCAGCCTTTTCCATAAGCGCCACTATCAGGAGAGAGAGAAAAACTATGAAAATTATGCGCCAGAAATTCCAAGAAATCACATCTTTATATATGCTCAACCAAGATGCACCCAGCACCGCAATCAGAAAAATAGCACCAATCATTATTGAAATTGCAATGTTTACCTTGAATCTTGGGAGAACGATTATTATTGCTATAGCGGAAAGTATAAGGCCAAACGCGACATTGGTGTCCATTGATGCGTCATTGCAAAACCCCTAATTAAGATTTGCATTGCGAAGCAATTGAAAAAAATAAGAGAGGTATGCCAGAAGGGATGGGATGCCTTTCTGCAATATTCATATTGTTTTCACCCTATATAAGTGTTTTGGGAAAAATTTAAATACTATGAAGTATATCATAGGTTGTAAACAAAAGGTTAACAACTAAAAGGAGGTGATTGAAATGGTGATAAGGAGAAGGAGAGATGAGGACAAAAACGAGAGGTACGAGGACTGGAGAAGGGATTTCTTCGGAGACTGGGATGACTTCTTCGGGTTTGACATTGAGAGGGAGTTCAGAAGAATGGAGGAGTGGATGAACAGGATAATGAGAGAATTTGGAAGGGGAGAGATTAAAGGTCCGTACGTCTACGGATTCAGCATGCGAGTTGGCCCAGATGGCAAGCCGCACATTGAAGAATTCGGAAATGTGCCTCGCAGGTTCCCCGGAACTCAGAGGGAGATGAGCGAGTACAGAGAGCCCCTCGTGGATGTCATGGAGGATGAGAAAAACATCAGCGTGACCGCGGAGCTTCCCGGAGTGACTAAAAGCGACATTGATTTGAGCCTTGAGGACGATAACCAAGTGCTCATAATAAAAGTGGACACACCAGAGAGAAAGTACTACAAGGAAGTGGAACTCCCTGCAAAAGTGAAGGCTGAGAAAGTGAAAGCAACGTACAAGAACGGAATACTGGACGTGGTATTTGAGAGAGAGACTCCAAAGGAGAAGAAAGGAAAGAAAATAAAGATAGACTGATGGCTATGAACGCGGAAGATGAAATAGATGCTATCCTGCGAGCCATTGAAAACAGCATGCGCAGAGACATACTTCGCATGTTAGTTGAAGGTAGAAGATACGCACTTCAGATGGCAAGAGAGCTGAGGACATCGCAGCAGGCGGTGATGAAGCATCTTGATATGCTGGAAAGTGGAAATCTGGTGCGCATAGCCGGCGAGGAGCGCAGCAGCAGGGGCGCTCCTCGCAAAATGTATGAAATCTCAAAATCTTTCTCTCTGTTTGTGGATTTCGCCCCGGGAATATTTGACATAAAGGAATATTCTTTGGATGATGTGGATACGCAGGACATTTTGGAGGAGTTCAGTGGAATGGATTACGGAGAGATTCTCAGGAAAATTGAGGATGAGATAAAGAAGGTGGAACTCAGAAGAATAAAACTTCTCAAACTGAAAGAGGAGATTATTTCAGAGATGTTAACTCTCAACGAAAATAGGTAAGGGCACCCATGAATTTTGCATCAGCGAACAGTTTCATCGCCAATTTTCTCTCTTCCTCCTCTCCTGTAAGCTTCCACATGTGCTGATGAGCAATTGCCAGCAAAAGGGGATCTTCAATCTCACCCATCACCTTTCTCATGCACTCCACATCGCCTTTCATTCTGCATTCTAAAATTGAGTACCAGTTAGAGTAGTTAGCCATTCCTATTTTCTCAACAATGGACCTTGACCTTTTCATAATTTCTCCACACACATCTTTGCGCATGTCCATGTAGAGGGATGCCAAATAAAGCAGAGGATCAAGCACTCTAACCATTGAGCCAACTTCGTCCAAGATGGATATCGCTTCCTTCAAATTTCTCTCCGCACCTTCATAATCTCCAGAATAGTAGGAAATCATGCCAATGTTTGTTAGAGGAGATGCCATGTCCTCCCTCATCCCAAGCAATTTGGCGTATTTTAAGGCTATTGAGAAATATCTCTTTGATTGCTCAATCTCTCCCAAATTCCAGTATATGAGACCAAGAAGATTTGAAGTCTTTGAAATTCCCCTTATCTCACCTACACCATCCCTTATGTCCATAGCCCTAAGTGCCTCTCTCAGAGCATTATCATTTTTTCCCTGAAGAAAGTAAAGAAGAGAGATGTTGTGAAGTAAATCGGCCATCTGAAGCTTCATGTTGGCTGCCTCTGCAAGCTCCAGAGCCTTTAAAAGTATTGATTCTGCCAGCTCATATCTTTCGGTTCTTGTATAGAACAGTCCCAGAGCTTTGTATCCTCTTATTTTGTCTTCATTGACCTTTGCCCATTCCACATACGATTTTAAAAGCTCCTCCGCTTCGTTCAAGTTCCCTCTTCTCATCTCCACGTTCGCTATATTAATGAGCAGCTTTTCCCTATCGTATTTCATCAGACTCTCGGCCGCGGTATAGTGTTTCATTGCCATATCATACTCGCCTATCTGAAAATATGTCTCACCGAGACCAATATGAGCCTCCGGGCTCTCTTTAATTTCCAAACATCTCTCGTAGCTCACTATAGCATCTTGAAATTCACCACGCTTCAAATGAAGTGCGCCAATTTTCAGCAAAAGCTCATGAATATTCTCTACATCTCCCTTTTCAGCACAGCTCAGCGCTATTTTCCCGTATTTCAAAGCCTCTCCAAAAGCATAGTTTTTTGTTGCATTTTCCATGGCCACCTTGGCAAGCTCCATTGCCCTCTTGCATTTTCCAGCCCGATAATAATGCTCCGCCAAAACAGTGGCTTTTACATTCAAGTCAATATCTAAAGATTCCAAGCACTCTCCTGCCATCTCATGGTATGCGCTTCTGAGCTCTGAGTCAATTGATCTGTATATCGTCTCCCTCACATAGTTGTGCCTGAAAAAGTATCCGTCATCTTCACTTTTCAAAATTCCGCACTTCAAAAGTTTTCTGAGTATTTTTATTAACTTTATTTTCTTCATTTCAAGACCGCAAGTTAGGGTATCTACGATGATTTTATCGCCAATCACAGATGAGAATTCCACCACCTCTCGCTCATCATCATCCATCAATCGCATTCGTCTCTCCACTATGCTTTCAATTTTGGTGGGCAGTTTCTCAGGGTCCTTTTTAAGCTGATATTTGCCATCTCTCATCTCTATGAAATCCTCCTCCTGAAGCATCTTCGTTATCTCTATGATGTTTAGAGGCACCCCACCTGACGAGGATTCCACATATTCCAGAAGGTTCAGAGATATCTCTCCACTAAGTGTGTTTTCCATAAGGGATATGATTTCATCCCTCTTCAGGGGCATGAGTTGTATTATATCTCCAATGCCCTCTCTAATCACGGCCTCCTCCAAGTTTTTCAACTCCTCAGTAATCTCCTCTGACCTGTAAGTGCCAACAATCAGAAAACGGTCTTCTTCGCTTCTTGCAAGGTAGTGCATCAGGGATAGTGTTGCCTCATCAGCCCATTGTATATCGTCCATGAACACGCAAACTAAATTTTTAGTACTCAACTCGTGCAATCCCAACCTTACATTTTCAAAGTTCCAGTCTTTCACGCTTGTGTCAATGCTTCGGCCATCGTATTTTCCCGATTCAACCATGCTCCTTAGCATTTTTTCAATCCCTGCAACGGACTCGGTATTGCCGTCCCATGCTTTCAGAACTTCCCCGTACTTCTCCTCCACCTCAACTATGAGATTTTTAAGGTCCCTGTGCAGAAAACCATTGCTTTTGCCCTCCATCACAGCCACCAACGTCACCAAATTCCCCATCTTCACTACGAGATTGAATTCTCCGTACTTTAGCTCCTCCAAATACTCGGCGCCGGTGCCAAGCTCGCTAAGGGAATCCTTTACGAACATTCCAACTGCTGTGAGCATGGAAGTGAATATGTCCGCGTCCAAATGAAAATCCACATTCTCCACCTTTGAAAGAAGAAGTCCGGTATTGTGAATTGCGTAAAGCATGAGAAGCTTCGGATTTTCTGGAATGCCCAACAGGTAATCCAAATTTATGCTTCCGAGAGCTTCCTTGAATGGCTGAAGTGCGGGCGTTAATATGGGCGAGCATTTGCCCTCCAATACCGTGCATCCTTTGCCACGCAGAAATTCCTTTACTAAGGCTGTTTTTCCAATGCCCGCTTCGCCCCGCACGAGTACTATCCTTGCATTCCCATGGTCGGCAATTTCGTAATTTTCCTGCAGAGTTTCAATTTCTCTTTCTCTTCCCAAAAGCATAAACAAGCACCACAACCGCTGGGATGGCATATAGAAGTTCCATTTCGGGTATCACTTCACCTACGCTCGCACATAGAGAGAAACCATCCCAAGAGCCTCTCTGCTTTGTTTCCTCGGTCCAGTGAAGCCACGCCAAGTATATCTCACCCGCATCGCTAACATAAACCTGCGGTTCTTTGTTTCCTGAGTCATCAGTGGTGATTAGAATATCTCTATTTCTACCGCTCCACTCCCCGTTACCGGTGGAATTTGAAATCATTACCTCCCTGCAACTGTGATTCTCGTCAAATTCGTCCCAAACCACGAACACTCCGTACGCTCCAAAGCTTGCTTTCGGATGAGTGGCATTGTGTCCATCTTCAAAGCTCACTATCTCACTGTTCACCGCAGCGTTGTTCCATGCATTGCCATCAAAGTACTTTCCAGCTATTTCCTTCACCGTTTTTCCAGATTCGTCCACCTCCTGCTCCCAGAAAACATATATGTTTCCCTTGTACACCGTGGCTGTCACATTGTAGGCACTGTGCCCCACATCACTCCCAATCATGGTTGTGTTCCACTTTTTGTACGGATAGGTAGAATTAGCAGCATAAACCGCATAGGCACCATCGGATACCTCGTACTCGGTCCAAAACACCCAAACTCTGGGCGAGGAGCCTGCGGTGGCTACAATATCCACGCTCATTGCACTGTTTGAATCTTCAACGCTTATGGGTATGTCAGCATTAAGAGAACTCCATGCGTCTGCGGATGTGTTGCTTCCGTAGTACACTTCCGTGCTCTTGGTGGTGCTGTTGTACCCGAGCCAGACCACATGAACATAGCCATCGTCAGAAACCGCAACTGCAGGCTTGGTGCAGTTTTCCACTGCGGAACTCGTATAGTCAGATATCACCTCATTTTTTATCTTTGATGTCCAGTTCACACCATCATCGCTTCTCCCCATGTATATCTCATAGTATCCCGAAGTTTTATTCTTCTCACTCCACACGAGGTAAATCTCCCCATTCTTTGGATTTACCGCTGCATCCGGCGAGGAGGCGTTGGTGCCGTCCTCCATGCTCACAACTATGTCCGCTTTATGGCCAGTCCAGTTTACAAAGTCCGATGATGCGGAAATCATGATTTCATGAGTTTTATAGCTGTGTGAATGATAGGTGTAATCCTCAGCCTCATCCCAGAAGAGCATGTAAGGATAATTGACAAGGGGATCGTATATCATCGTGAGATTATTAACGCTGTTTCCATCAGGATAGGTGGTGTTTGAGAATCTTTTAACTCTCAATCCCATGACGTCGTGAGAGAAACCTCCTCCCGCTATGAAAGTCATCGCACTCAAAATGATTAAAGTCCCAATTAATATTATGTGCCATTTCATAATTACCTTATGTTTTGCAATTTATATAAGGTTTTTCTTTTTGTCAACTCATCTGAAATGCAAAATTTCAAGCAAGCATCATATTTTTAACGATTTTGCATATACGGAATTATGAGAACATTCATAGCTGTGGAGATACCTTTTAACGAGAGAATAGGTGATTTGCAGAGGAGCATAACGGGACGCCACAAGGCCGTGGAAAGGGAAAATATGCACATAACTCTGAAGTTTCTTGGAGAGGTGAGTGAAAAAAAGATAGAAGAAATAAAAAAAGTTGTGGAAAATTGCAAGGTTTCTCCATTCAAAATAAAACTGCACGGGGTTGGATTTTTTCCAAGTGAAAAGTACATCAAGGTTGTGTGGATTGGGGTGAAAAACGGAGAGGAGATTGTGGGAATGATGAAGTGCATTGACCAGCATCTTCAATCCATGGGCTTTAAGAGGGAGAGAAACTATGTGCCGCATTTAACAGTAGCAAGAGCCAAAGGAAAAATCAGTATTGAGAACATAGAGAAGTTCATAAACTCAGAGTTTGGAGAAGTGGAGATAAAAGAGATAAAGATAAAGAAGAGCACACTAACCGACAAAGGACCCATTTACGAGGATTTGTTTGTAATTCAGCTGTAATAGTGTCCTGTATCCTCGTATTTCTCATCAGATTCCTTTTTCTCTGCGAGTTCTATCACATCTATTGCCGCAACCATGTTTACAGGTATTAACCTAATAAGTCCTTTCTTATCTCCGTGATTTTCGTCAAGTCTTATGCACAATGAGCTGTCCTCACCCACGGGCACGAAGCCCTCAAAGGTTCCACTGACTTTCGCAATCTCTTCATTGGTGGTGGTCAAGTACACCACACATTTTGAGCCGGGAATTAGTTCAATCATAGCTCTTCCTCCACCAATTCTTGTATGTGTTCAACAGCTTTTGCATAATTGTCCATGGCCATCTTCACATTTGCTTCCACGAAGCGCCATGCCTTTGAAAAGTTGCCGAATCTGAGCCTGTATCTTTTGGCTATGCCCTCGTGCTCCTCCTCAAGAATGTCCATTCCTTTCAATTTGTTAAGGTATCTGTAAAGAGTGGGGCGCGATGTGTTAAGATAACTCAACAGTTCATCCACACTCCACATTTTATCAGGATGCATCAGAAAGCACTCTTTGAAGAGACGATAACCCACAGAGTTCTTCGCATCCTGCACCTCTGAGGATTTTATGTAACCTATGGACGATAAAAATCCAGTGAGCGCGCGGTCAAGGTCGGTCTCGTGGGTCATTGGAGAAACCATGCGCACCTGCAACTCAAACATAATGGAACATAGAGAGATGGGTTATATATTTTTCCTCCACGTGGTATAAGCAAATCAAAGAACATAAAAATGCCAAAATTCAGATTTCATGGGCCATAACTGTGTAAAAAGTGATAAATACACCTACATCAATGCAATATTGGGTAAGATGCATGAAGGAGTACGATATTATAGCCTTCGGAACAGGTAGTGCTATGAACATTGTGGATGCAGCAATGCATAGAAATCCAAAAGCAAAAATAGCAGTTATAGAAAATGAAAAAGCAGGGGGTATATGTTTAACAAGAGGCTGCATTCCAAGCAAGATGCTCGCGTATCCCGCTGAACTTATAGCTGAGATACTGAGAGCAAATGAGTTCTTCATTGATGCTAAAATAAAAAATGTTGATGGAGACGCCCTATTACGCCATGTGCAGAATGAAGTGGACAAAGAGAGCAAGATGATTGAAAAAAGCTTGAAAAGCCACCCTCGCATTGATTACTATCAGAGCACTGGTGTCTTCATCGGCGATCACGAAATTGATGTTGGCGGAAAAGAAATAAGAGGGGAGAAGATTCTTCTATGCAACGGCTCAAAACCCTTTGTGCCCCCTATCCCGGGATTGAAGGAGGTGGGGTACATAACCAACCGCGAGTTTTTCTACTCACTGAAGAAGCTGCCAAAGAGCATTGCCATAATCGGCGGAGGATACGTTGCTCTGGAACTGGGGCATTTCATGGCAAGGTTCGGCACTGAGGTTCATGTGATTGAGATGCTTCCAGACATAATAATGACCGAGGAAAAGGACGCTCGTGCTTTAGTGCGCAGGGAATTGGAAAATGTAATGAAATTCCATCTCGGCTACAAGGCGAAGGAGGTACGAAGAGCCATGGGAAAGAAGGTGGTGGTTGCCGAGAACAGGGATGGAGA
>CAYRMJ010000055.1:0-4162 GCA_964425415.1 uncultured Thermoplasmata archaeon
CTCTCTAACACAATCTACAGCACAATTCCATGAAATATAAAGTTTATACAAAAAACATGGAAATCTATTCCAAAAACAGGAGTATCCCAAATGGTTAAATACACGATGATAGATAATCTCTCCATGCCTGAAAGGAATCATGAGGACATACAGTACGTGCTTAAACACTTTTATAAGGTGCCCGTTGATGCTGTAATGAAAAAAGATATTGGAAGCATGCCTATTGCTTACGAAGACACGCACATAGAAGATATATTCTCAATAATGACTGCGAGAAGGCATGTCTGGATTGTGGAGGGGAAAGACAACCTAAAGCTAAAGGGAGTGATAACGGAAAAGGACCTATTGGAGGTAATGGCACCCAAAAAGATTAAACCTTATGCAATCGGTGGGATTGACATTCGCTCTTTGCTTTTTGGAAACGTTCTAATGGCCAAAGATGTTATGGTCAGAAAGGTCATATCCGTTCATCCAAACGATACTATTGAAAACGCACTTGAGAAGATGAAATCGTTCAGAATAAGAAGATTACCTGTTTTAGATGACGAGGGAAAGCTGGTGGGTGAGATAACCATAAAGTCAATGATAATTCAATTCAGAAAGGTACTAAACTGGTACAGAATAACAAAGTAATCAAAATGCAAGAACCTTTCCCACAATCCAATTCGTGAGATATGCTACCATTATTCCCACCCATGATAGCATGGAAAAGTGCAGGTATATGCTGTGTTTATGCGAGCCGCTGACCACCTTAATCATCGTCGCAGAGACCATGGCATGAATTATCAATAAAGTTAGAAAAACTATGTTGGCGGTGTATATGGGAAACTTTGCTGCAAGAAGAGGTATCTTTATGTAATGCTGTAGATTAGTTGGATAAAACTTAACCATGTTAGCCATCATCTTCATAAGATTGAGCGTTGTGTAAAGGGTGAACGCCATTCCTACCATCAATCCGTACAGTATGCCCGTGAGATTCGTGGCGGATTGATAGCGTTTCTTTCTCAATCCTATCATCATTATGTACGCATCACTGATTATCCTTGCAATCTTGCTCGGTGTGCCACCCATCTCAATGCCAGTAACATACATGTCCGTGAATTTTGAAATCAAATTGCTACCAGTCTCGCCCGCGAAGAAGTTCCATGCTTTCTTTTTATCAATTCTCGTAAGAAGACGCTTGTAGAGAATATCTATGAAATTAGTGAGCTTTCCAAAATCGTGCTTTCTCAAGCGCTCCATAGCCATAACATCACTACCTTTAGCCTCCACATAGCTTCCAACTGCTCTTATGAAAGCATCAAAGTTTTCATCGCAATTTATCAGGTCACTTTCTGCAGAGTGCACTATGTATCCCGGGTAGAAAAGAGGAGTCAAAGAGAGTGCAACAGCTATGGGTAGAGCCAAACCGATAAAAATTCCCACGACAAGAATGAGAACAACTAAAATGTATATGAAGGGCAAGGTTTTGAGAAGCTTCAGCTCCATGGGTGCACGCACGTCCTTGCGCCCATGCCAGACTTCATCCTGTGGAAGACGCACCTTTATCGCATAGAGCATTATGCTCTCTGTAGCCACAAATGCCAGAAGTGTGAGATAGAGAAGAATGTTCGCATCCATGTTGGTGAACATTGGTAAGATGGCAACGAATACAGCGAAGAACAGCATGGATATGAGAATCGCCACGAAAGCTTCTTTATAAACATCCATCTGAGAGAGAGAGGCCTCGTACTTTATCGCGTAAGTCTCAAGCACAACCTTTCTCTCCTTCTCTAAGAATTTCTCAAAATCCTCGCCAGCCTCGGCGCTGTGAGCTAAACGATCCAAGAAGTCCGCGAGCATTATGCTCGGGCACCTCTTCGCCACCACTCGAGCCGCATCAGGAAGGCTGAGGTTCCAGTACTCCACCAGGTGGTATATCTTCTCCACCTCCTCGCTGAGGGCACCGTACTCCTTCACCTCTGAGAGAATGCGAAAGATCTCCTTTCTCGGAAGCTGTGTAGATGCCAGAACCGCCATTCTCGTGATGAACAGGTGCATGTACTTCTCAATCTCCGTCTTTCTCTTCTCTCCCTTGATGAGGGGGAAGAGCAGGGAAAACAGCACTCCAAATGCGGGGATGAGGTATATAACGAGGTTAAGAGGGAACAGAATGTGGGGGAACATCAGGAATATGTATGCAGCAATGAGCCCAGTGCCAGCTATGGAGGGTATGGCGTAGAGCAGTATGTACTTCCTCCAAGGTATGTCAAAGGAGTTGTAGAGCCTGATTATCTTCTCTCTCACAGTGGGCATGGGGCATCACACCGTGAAGGGAAGCTTTTCCTTTCCATACTTCTGAAAATCAAAGATTATCTTCACCACGTCGCGATAGCGGAATATGTTGTGTGCAATCATCTTCTTTATTATCTTCGCTCTGAGGAACAGGTCATCGTATATCTTGCGGGGGTCCGCATATCCTAACAGAGGTGCGATTTTCTCCTCCAGAATGTATGAGTTGTTCAAACCGCGAAATATGTGCTCATCCCTCAGGGGATCCCATACGAACACCGATTTTGTCATCACACCTCCCAGTTCCGAGGAATATCCAAGAATCTCCTCCACGGATAGAACTCTTCTAAGCGCCCGACCCTTTAGATATACAGCCTGCTGGAACACTCCTATGTTCAGATTGTCCATGAACGTCACAGGCACGCTTATTGGCGGTGAGCTCAATCTCTGAATCATCCTCTTTATGGATGCGGCGTGGAAAGTCGCCATTACTGGATGGCCAGTCTGCATTGCCTGAAATGCCACATTACCCTCTGCACCTCTTATCTCTCCGACTATTATGTAATTTGGCCTGCTTCTAAGCGCCGCTTTGAGCAAATCAAACATCTCCACCCGGGAATCTTTCGGTCCTGCTTCTCTGGTTAGCAGTCTCTGCCATATCTCGTGGGGCACATGCACCTCTGGAGTATCCTCCGCCGTGAAAACTTTGTGGCTGTACCTTATGAATGGAATTATCGCGTTGAGAGTTGTGGTTTTGCCGCTTGCAGTCTCTCCTGAGATGAACAGGCTCTTTCCATACTCTATTGCCATCCATAGGTATGCAGCAATTTCCGGGGAGAATGTGCCCCATTTTACCAGCTGTGTCACGCTGAGTGGCTCGGCGGCGAATTTTCTTATGGTGAATGACGCACCCTTGATGCTCACATCATCCGCATAGATTATGTTAATTCTGGAGCCGTCTGGCAGGGCGCCATCCACTATGGGTCTTCCCGTGCTCACGGGCCTGCCCATTCTCTCGCTCATACCTCGCAAATAAGAGTCAAGTTGGTCATAGCTACTGAACTGCACATTTGTCTCCATAGTCTCAAATATCTTATGAATTAGATGAACAGGCTCAATTCCTATGGCATGAATATCCTCTATGTATGGATCTCTGAGAACGGGTTCCAAAGGCCCGCTTTCAATTATGTCCCTCTTCAGGTAATAATCTATTTTGTCGTACTCCTCCTGCGTCACAGGAACCTTTATCTTGCGGAACATTGAGAAAAAACCCTTTGGCTCAACAAATTTCTGAGGTTCATCAACTATAACCACAGAATCCTTCAGCAATCGCTCAATCTGCTTTTCAAATTCCTCTTTGGTTTTGTGAGGTGGCTCGTATCCCGCTTTGATGAATATGAGCTCTTGGATTTTGTCAAATTTTATCTTCTCTTCGTCACTCAATTCAGGCTGAATCACACGATACTTTCGCTCAGCTCTTCTTCCGTATATGTGTATGAATATTGGGTCGCCAACTGGATAAATGAGATTCACCCAGTCCATGTCCTTCATATCTCTAGATAACTGCTCGTAAAACTCAGGCTTTTCTTTCAACTCATCAGTGATTTTTTTCACATACTTCGCAAGGTGAGGATTTCTCTGCATGGCCAAATCAAATTTGTTTGCCATGTTCCTCACCTCAGGAGATGGCCATTATCTCAAGAATTAATCCTGTTCCAGATTCCACCCTAAATGCAATTGTATTCTCAATTCTGGACGGTGCGTTGGTGTATCTTCTCACAAATGCAATTCTGTTCACTATGTTTCCTATCTGATTTATGCGGGTTTCAATGTACACATTCGCCGCCGCTCTAAACGGCGCAAGTATCTCCTCAGGTATGGACCCTTTTTC
>CAYRMJ010000055.1:4262-9108 GCA_964425415.1 uncultured Thermoplasmata archaeon
TTTCTGAGTAGAAAACTCGCAATTGGATAGTTTAGAGAGTACATCTGATTTATGAAATCCCGCACTGTGAGTTCTGTTGAAATTATGGTTACTGTGTGGCCATTCAATAGAAAACCGTACGCTAATCTCTGAGTCAATGCACTTTTTCCGCTGCCATACTCGCCCTCAATCAATATCAGTGAGCCTTCTGGAAAGCCTCCGCCCAGCTTGGTGTGTAGCTCATCTCTCTCAATCTTTATTCTGTACATCAACTCACCTCAAAGGTGAAGCTCTTTGAGAAGCCATCTTCAAGTACCACCTTTACCACATGTGTGCCAGATTCAAGATTCACAGAAATTTTGAGAGTTATAGTGATTCCGGGATTCCATGCTGTGCCGTTTTCCAGTACTGAATAATGATATGATACTCCATCTATGAGCACCGAGAGATGCTGATAGCTCAGAGCAATTTTTCCAGTGTTTTTGAGATAAAGATAGAGTGGATTATTGCTCATTCTTTCTGGATCGTTTATTATGCTGAAGTTCTCTGAGAGTTGATGTGAGATTAAATCGCCCCTGTCCTGAATGCCGCTGGATATGTTCAGCATGACTGACACTGCAACACCTATAAATCCTCCCGCAATCACAACAGAGGCTATGAAAAATATTATGTGAGTTGCACTTGTGCTCAAACCCATTTAGCTCACCTCATAAATATGCGTAGATTTCATTGCCGTACTCATCCACAATTTTCAGACGGAATCCACAATCAATTGCTGTGAGCCCTGAACCACTAATATATATCTTTCCGTACATATCAACGTTGTTTGCGTAACTACCAAGGGTTATTTCCTCCAAAAATGTGTCATTGCTGTATACTCTCAGGTTTCCGTAGCTGGTGAGAACTACAAAATCCCAGTCCGCATCATGCCAATCAGCTGAAATGCGTTGTGCATTTGCGATCTTTGAATCCTGAACTGAGAAAAGGTAATCGCCCTCTGGGCTATATACTTTCACTTCTTCGCTGGTTAGGACGTATAGGTCTCTGCCGATGGCTATATCCTTACCCCCCGAGATGAGCACTCTCTTTTCTATCACCCCCTCAGTGTTGTTTATTATCAGAAATTCTGTGCTGTTTAAAGCATAGATATGCGGGCCGCGGGAGTCTATGGAGGTGAGGTTGGTGACCGAGTAAAAATTCTGTTGTTGCCCGCCAAAATCATAAACAGCTATGCCTGTGGCATTGAGAACAAATACTCCGGCTGAAGAGGCAGAAACATCCCGCGGCCCTATTACATGCCTCTTCCAAGCCAGAGTACCATCGTAATTGTAAGCAAACAATTCAGTGCTGTTTAGAAGATATATTTTATCGTACTCAGTGGTGGCGATTAGGTTCGTGCAATCCATTGTAAATTCAGCATTATGGTACTTACCCATGCTGTATGTTGTGTTGATGAATATTCTCTCTTCATCACCCGGGTACCATATCTTATCACTTGTCACGTTGAAAATATGCCCGTTCACAATAACGCTGAGTTTGCTCATGTCAAGAGATTTTGGACCTTCATTGGTGGCAATGATCTCTATTGCAGATTTGTTGTAAACTACCCTTTCAATTTTTATCCTATTTGCAGCATAGTTAATTAGGTCAATCTTGTTATTCAATCCATTTTGGAACTGATTGTAAGCATACAGAATACTGTTTAGCATAGCGCCCATCATCAATAGAGATGCGGTGAATATTATTCCATAAGTTGCTGTCACACTCAGGCCCATTTTACATCAACTCCACATACCTCGTTATGTATGGTGAAGGAGTCATTAGTGACACATCTGCAGGCACACCGCTCTTTGGAATGATTTTTACCTCAATATGTGTTTGAGGCTCAAGGTTGAGGCCTACACCTGTAGCATTGAAATAAAGTTCCTCAATATCACCCTGAGTTAGCACATGTGCATCCACAGGGTCCAAGTCCCTTATCTTATATGCTCCGAAATAGGAACCTGAAATATCGGGGGGTTGAGAGTTTGAATTAAAATGCAACATCTCATTGAATGTTAATGTTGCCACTGAGTACCCATCGCTCACTTCCACCACCAAGGTGCTTATGTTTATGGGTGCACTTCCTGCGATTAATGTTATTTTCAATGTTATCCAGTCAATTCTTGGGTGATACGGTGCGTTCGTGCCCCAGCTAGCGTTGTATCTGTATCCGCCCATTGAAATGATTTTCACGCCAGTTGAAACATCTTGAAGGGCCTGATTTGATGTTTGCTGAGCCTGTTGCTGGAGCTGATAGGCCACATTTATTAGAAGGGTTGCAGTCACCGCTGAGACAATTACCATGGCAACGAATATGATTAGAGAGCCTATGCCGAACTCTCCCTGTTCATCACTAACTCTTTTCATATTCTCGGTCACCTCTTTTTGCGAATCACCTCCATGGAATGGTGAGGAGAGCTCACGGCTCTCCCCCCGAGAGAGACCCCGAGGCGATGTGTCATCACCTGCGGGCATTCAGGGTCTCTCCCGTTTAATACAAACTCTCAACGAATTTAAAAAATTTTTTACTGCAATATATAATTTGTAAACCAAACGAAAAACTAATGGCTGATTCTCAAATGTGATTTTCTATTAATTAATCAAAAATCCGGTTTGCGAAATTTTCACTTTGTAAGCTTTTCCACCAACCTCCTCTATTGCCTTTGCAACCTCGTCCTGCTCGTCTGTCAATGCAATTATGCATCCCCCGCCCCCTGCCCCTGTTATTTTTGCACCGTAAGAATGCTTTAGTGATGCATCAATCATTTTTTTGAGCATAGGATGACTAACTCCAAGTATGGTCAAAAGCTTGTTGTTAAGGTTCATATACTTACCAATGGTTTCGTAATCTTCCTCAATGAGTGGCTTAACAGCCTTCATAGTGAGCTTACCTATCTCCTTTATAACATCACGGGCAAAGGAATTCCACTGATAAAATCTGCGAACTTTTTCAACCATCTCAGGAGTATGCCCTTTCACCCCAGAGAAACCAACCACGAGCCTCAAAGATGGAATCTCAAGATGATGTATGAACCACCTATTTTTATCTCGCTCCACGGACCATAAAAAATCATTAAGTTTGGTGTTTGAGATGAGTATGCCTTTGCCATGTGTGACTGTGCTGGTGTCTATTGGACTGGCCCGACCCTGTGTTTCATATTCTACTTCAAAACTTTTAAGGGCCACGTCTCTCTCCGCCACCTCTCCTTTTAAAGCTAAAAGCGCAGAGACCATGGCTACAGTTATTGATGCAGATGAGCCCATTCCTGATGCAGACGGCACCGCGCTTGCAGTATGGATTTCCAATGGAGAGCCACTCCAAACAAGCTCAATTGCCTTTTTGATGTAGCGATGATACTTATCGTTTAGAGGGCGTCCGTTCACAGTGAAAACTTCGCTCGGTTCCACAGTAACGGTGGTGCGCAAGTTGAGCGCTATCGCTATGGCTGGCTCACCGTACACAACCGCATGCTCTCCAAATAAAATTACCTTTGAGGGCGCTGATGAAATCACACGCACCCCATACCGATTTTCAATGATAAATATTTCTATAATTGATGTGGATTTGCGAGGTGTAACGAAGTTTATAATCTTGTAAGTCTATATCATAAAAGGTGATATCCATGAGGAGCAAGGCGGCGTATTTGATTTTAGTGCTATTTCTCGTATTTGCATTAAATATGGCTGATGAATTGTCTATTACCATGAATGATTACAACCACCAGAAACAGCCATATCATGAACTTGGATACAGAATATCCACAGTGCAGTTGACTTCTGGTCTTAATATAACCGGGCAAGATGTAGGTTATCGTACCCCTATGGAGCCTTTTTCATGGTCTCCAAATAATGAAGAAATAGCATTTTCTGCAGTTGATAGCACAGGGTACTCGCATATTTTCGTTGTAAATATAACAACAGGGGCGGTCAAGAAAATTACAAATTCTACCTATAATGACTTCGGGGCGGTATGGTCGCCAACAGGTAAATATATATTTTTTTATAGAGACACAGGATCATCACCTGGAAGTGGGTGCAATAGAAAAGTAATATATAGAGCCACACCAGATGGCTCAGAAATTCTACAAATAACCACTGGGAGGGGTGAAAGTAGCATTACTCCTTCTCCTACAGGAAGTGATTTTCTTGCTTTTTCGTCTTGTCAGAATAATGATAATGGATGGTATTACCTTTGGACTATGAATTATGATGGTTCTAATCAGACTTTGATTGCAGATCACGGTACTGGACACAACATAGCGATTTCTCCGGATGGGAGCAAAATAGCGTATGAACAGCGCAGTTATTGGAATGAGCCTAGCCAGATATATTTAATAAACTCTGACGGAACAAATGATACAAAATTGTATACCAGCTTTATAAGTGGTACTACCTACGAATGGAGCACTATCGGATGGAGTCCTGATGGAAAGGAGATAATATTTACTGATGGTAGGTATGGTAGTAGGGATATCTTTGAAATGTACTTGTCAAATCGCACAGTTGTTGATTTAACCAATAATACTGCCGAAGATGTATTTACTACTGCTCTATGGGATGAAGTATGGAACCCCACAACAGGAAGAATAGTATATATTTCTAATGAAAGCGGTTATTGGGAGGTTTGGACTATAAATCCTTACACAAAAGAGAGAAAGCAAATAACAGATAATCAGTTACCAAAAATAACAGCATTGTGGTCTCACAACGGTAATTATATTGCATACGCAGGTTACAAAGATAATATATGGAATCTTTATCTGATAACCGTACATTCAAATGCTACAAATGTACCCTCTGCCCCGCAGAATCTTCAAGCAAGAGC
>CAYRMJ010000056.1:0-9071 GCA_964425415.1 uncultured Thermoplasmata archaeon
GGCATAATCCGAAACTGTAATATATTCCCCCGCATTTTTTTGATTATGGAGGGCGATTACGAGGGTGCGGTGCAAACGCTTCTCAGCGCAAAAAGGGTCACGGCTCTCACAGGCGCTGGAGTGAGTGCGGAGAGCGGGATACCCACTTTCAGAGGCTCAGGGGGATTGTGGGAGAACTATCCCGTGGAGAAGGTTGCAAGCGTGGAGGGTTTTTACGAGGACCCGGAGCTGGTGTGGAGATTCTACGAGGAGAGAAAGAGAAACATGAGAAGAGCAAGACCGAATCTTGCCCACAGAATCCTCGCCGAGATGGAAAAGCATTTTGACATGTGGGTCATAACTCAAAATATTGATGGATTGCACGTTGAAGCGGGAAGCAAAAATGTGATTGAGATGCATGGTAATATATGGAGGGTTAGATGCACCTCATGCAGTTACTCCTCGTATCATCGTGATTCCTTCTCAGAAATCCCTCCGAAATGTCCGAAATGCGGCTCACTCCTACGGCCGGATGTGGTATGGTTCGGCGAGCCAATTTACCACGGAGATGAGATATTCAGGATTGCGAGGAACAGCGATGTTTTCATGGTCATCGGCACCTCGGCACAGGTGCATCCAGCCGCTTCTCTGCCCTTCATTGCTAAGGATTACGGCGCAAGAGTGATTGAGATTAACCTGCATTCAACGCCGGTATCGGTGATTGCCGATTACTCCCTACGCGGAAAGGCTACTCAAGTCCTGGATGCTCTTTTTCAACGGCTGCAAGAAGCATGGCGAAGAGGATGAGCACCGCACCCATTATTCCCATGGGCGTGAGAGCCTCGCCAAGGAACACGAAGGAAAAAATACCTGCGAAGGCGGGCTCCGTGGTGAATATCACGGCGGTCTTTGATGGTGATATGTGCTTCTGCGCGTGCACCTGCATCAGAATTCCCAGTGCAGAGGCAAATAGCCCTGTGAACACAATACCGAATGCAAGAAGGGGCGAGAGGGAAATGTACGGTCCTTCGGCGCCCCACCAGATTGAAGAGAATAGAAAAACGAAGAACAGCTGCATCATGGTGAGTGTTGCTGCGTCCTTCTCCCTGCTGAACTTGCCAATCAAAGTTACATGAATTCCGTAGGCTATGGCGCAGAAAAGCTCTAAAATGTCTCCGAAATTGAATCCACGAACCCCGGATAGGAGATAGAGTCCTGCAAGGGATATGAGAAGCGCACCTATGATTCTCTTAGTTATCCTCTCCTTTATTATCAGGTACGAGAAAATAGGAGTGAAAACGACATAAAGCCCTGTAATAAATCCCGCATTGGAGGAGGAAGTGTACTTGAGCCCGATGGTCTGGAACATGTAGCCCAAGAACAGAAAAATGCCCAGAATGAGTGATGCCCTTAACGCATCTCTGTGAGACATGATTTTCTTGAAGTATATTGCCAGAAGAATCGCAGTTGCAAGAAGGAACCTCAGGGTCAGAAATCCCATGGGCGAGATGTACTGGAGCGATAGTTTAACTAGGGGAAATGTGCCGCCCCATATCATAGACACAAATACCAATCCTGCAACGTACTTCAGGTTTTTCACCGAAGGGAATATGAAAACATTTATAAAGGAAATGCCTATTGCAGTCTGCAAATCGGGGGATTTAAAATGAGGAAGGATAACCCTGAACTGGTAGATATGATAAACACTCTGAAGCTCAAAGCCAGAGAGAATAAAGCAAGGATTTGGAGAGACATAGCCGAGAGGCTTGAGGCTCCGAGTTCTAATTATGCTGAAGTGAACCTTAGCAAGATTGAGAGACATGCAAATGATGGAGACATCATTGTGGTGCCGGGAAAGGTCCTCGGTTCAGGAGTGCTCAGCAAGAAGGTCACTGTTGCAGCTTGGAAATTCTCTCAAAAAGCGGACGAAAAGATAAAAAACGCTGGTGGAAGAACTCTTAGTATACTTGAGCTTATAGATGAGAATCCAAAGGGTTCAAATGTGAGGATAATGAGGTGATTGATGTGAAGGTTGTGGATGCCAGCAATATGGTTGTGGGTCGTCTTGCCAGTATAATAGCAAAGGAGCTTCTTAATGGCGAGGAAATCATAGTGGTCAATGCTGACAAAGCTGTGATAGTAGGCAATAAAGATTACATCATTGGAAAGTACACAGAACGCAGGAATATAGGAAGTGTTAGAAAGGGTCCTCATTATCCAAGAATGCCTGACAAGATTTTGAAAAGGACTGTAAGGGGTATGTTGCCCATGAAAAAATCTCGCGGAAAGGACGCGTATAGAAGATTGAAGGTGTATATGGGCGTTCCTAAGCACATACAAGAAAATAGCTTTGTAGTTTATGAAGATGCAAAAAATATAAAGCTGAAAGGATATATAACTTTGAAGGACCTCTCTGTGCAGTTGGGTGCAAAATTGAGGTGATAAAATGAAGGTAGCAATAGCAAGTGGTAAGAGAAAGACTGCAATAGCCAGAGCGGTGGTCAAGGAAGGAAAGGGAAGATTCAGAATCAATCACATGCCCTTTGAGATTTACCAGCCGGAGATAGCTCGCCTCTCCATTCTGGAGCCAGTATCTCTGATAGGTGATAAGGCTAATAAGGTGGACATTGATGTGAAAGTAAAGGGCGGTGGAGTGGTCGGACAGGCTGAAGCCGCAAGAACCGCCGTTGCAAGAGCATTGCTGAAGTACTTTGATGATCCAGCAATAGAAGCCACATTCAAATCCTACGATAGACACTTAATTGTGAATGATGTTCGCCGCAAGCTTCCGAAGCTGCCCATGGGCCGCGGTGCGAGAAAGCGCAGGCAGAAATCTTACAGGTGATTTTTATGATAATCCCTGTTAGATGCTTTTCCTGCGGAAGGGTAATTGCCTCGGATTATGTGGCATTTGTTAATCGCGTGAAGTTCATAAAGGATAATGAGAACCGAGACCCCACACCAGAGGAAATTGACAAAATATTTGACGAGCTGGGTGTGAAGAGATACTGCTGCCGAAGAATGATACTTAGCCATGTGGACCTCATAGATGAGGTTATTGCCTTTGATTAACAACTAAATTTATATAGATGGAGCAGTATGATGCGATATGGACCCCAATGATGACCACATAAGGAGGCTTGAAGAAGAGGTTCGTTCTCTCCGTCGTGAGATGGATGAGATGAAGGCTCTCATCAGAAGTCTGCTGCAGGAATTGCTTCAAAGCGCTCAGGAAGATGAAGATGATTTCTTTGAATTTAACTAAATGTTTATATGGTAGTAGGAGTTTAGAGATGGTGGTGAAAACATGACAATGCCGTTGAAGATGCTGGAAAGCTTCATGAACAAGCGAATATCCCTGTTGCTGAAGGATAACCGCGTTCTGGAAGGTAAGCTGGTTGGTTACGACGATTACATGAACATGGTTCTGGAAGACACCGAAGAGAAAACAGAGGAGCTCACGAGAAAGCTGGGTGTGGTGATTTTAAGAGGTAACAATGTTGTGAGAATGACCCTTGTAGGATGAGTATGAGCCACGAGGAAGAAGTTATATGCCCCAAATGCGGGGGAATCATAGATCCTGAGACTCTCACTTGCAGAAGTTGCGGCTATAAATACACCAAAGAAGAGTACGAAGAGATAAAAAACGAGCAATCACTGAAAAGCTGGCTGCTTGGTGGGGAGGAGGTTGATATCCCAATTGACGAAGAGGCCGACGAGGAAGCGCTTCAAAAGTGGCTGGAAGGTGATGAATCCGCTCTTTTAGATTGGAATGAAGAGCGAGCGTTGGGCGAAGAAAAGGTTGATGAAATCAAAGCTCAAGCGGAGGAACTTGTTGATTCGGTAGAGGATGGGGAAGTTAAGATTGACGATATAATAAAAGAGAACATGAAACTCAAAAGTCTCTTGGATGTGGAGACTGCAAAGAGGGAGGAGCTTGAAGAAGAGGTGGAAAAGCTCCAGAAAGAGCTTGAAGTTTTAAAGGAAGAGGCTTTGAAGAAGCTTCCAGAGGACCAAAAGGAGCTGAAATTGTTGGAGATGCAACTCAAGCAGAAGGAAATTGAGCTTGAGATGAGAGAGAAAAAAATGGCTCTTGAAACTACAGAAACTTCTGCAATATCCCAGGATCAGCTTGAGGAGTTAAAGGCTCTGGTGAAAGATTCTCAGGTTGAAGAACTCGTGAATCGCATAGAAAATCTGACGGCTCAAATTGCCGAGAAAGATAAAAAGATAAGCGAGCTCAGGAACGAGTTGCATATAAAAGAGGAGGAGATGAACAAGCTTCAAGAGATGCTAAAATTCAAAGAGGAGGAGTTATCTCGTAGGGAGCAGGACCTGATGTTCAGGGAGAAGAAACTGGAGAAAGAGCTTCGCAATCTTGAGATGGTAAAAAGTGAGCTTGGAAACATGGATGAGCTTGCCTTGAAGCACAGACTGGAAGATTTGGAAGAGGAAATAAAGAGAAAGGAGGAGGAGTTAAGGGTTAAGCAGAAGTATCTTGAGGCAAAGGAGAGAGAGCTCAAAGCCAAAATGGAAGGATTGGTTGAAGAAGAGGTGGCCATGGCTGAAGAGGAGATAAAAGCTGAGATTCAGGAGAAAAAAGTAAAAACTGGCACTCGGCGCCTTGATGATCTCCTCTACGGTGGAATACCGATAGGTTCAAATATCCTTATTTACGGGCCGCCTTACAGCAAAAAGGAAGTTCTTGTATATTCTTTCATGGCTGAAGGTGTGAGAAAAGGTGTGCCTATAATCTGGATTTTGACAGACAAAACAGTTATGGAGATCCGAGAGGCAATGAGTTTTGTGTTGCCTACCTACGAGCAATATGAGAAGATGAAATTGGTGTATTATGTGGATGCGTATTCAAGAAGCATAGGTGATACCAACGAGATAGAGGGTGTGGTTTATCTTGATTCTCAAACTGACGTGGATGGCATAGTAAATGCCGTGGAAGATATTGTGAAAAAAATCAAAGAGAAGCATCCCTATTATCGCCTTGCATTTGTCAGTCTATCCACGGTTATGGCGTACATGGACCAGCAGGCACTTCTTAAATTTCTGCAGCCTTTTACCACGAGGAGAAATAGAGATGGTGCTGTTTCAATGTACCTTCTTGAGAAAGGGTTGCACAGTGAAAATGAGATTCAGATGGTTGGATACATGATGGATGGGATGATTGAGTTCAAGATGGAAGCCCATAAGACATTCTTGACAGTTCATGGCATTACGGAGGTGCAAAGCAGGGGTTGGATAGAAGTTACAGCCACCAAGAGTGGTGTTACCTTGGGCTCGTTCAGTCTGGGACATATAAAGTGAGAAGGGGTAGGGTGATTCCATTGAAGGTGAAGAAAGTCGGAAAGGTGGAGTATGCTATAGATATGGACAAGAAACCGGATAAAATAAGATTCCTCTGGAAAAGAGGGAAGTTATACATAACAGTTGATGGAATAGTGCTGAACAGTGATGAATCGTGGTACGAGATTCCTGTGGATACCATCAGAAGCATAACTGTGGATGATACTGGTGTGATGACAATTGATTTTGAAACGGGTGTTATAAGAATAACTTCAAAGGATGTAAATTCTCTGCGAGCAATGAGGCATTTTATTTTGCCCTATATAAGGTGATGTACGGTGATAGTGCTGGGTATTGAAGGTACCGCGCATACTGTTGGTGTGGGCTTGGTGAGTGAAAAAGAGATACTCGCAAATGAGTACGATATGTACCGTCCACAGGAAGGTGGAATACATCCAAGAGAAGCCGCTAATCACCATGCGAAGTTGCTTCCAGAATTAATAAAAAGGGCTTTGAAGGATGCGGATATCAAACCCACTGAGATTGATGGGGTAGCGTTCTCTCAGGGTCCTGGACTAGGCCCGTGTTTAAGAACTGTGGCTACAGCTGCAAGAGTCATCAGTCAAAAGCTAAGTGTTCCAATTGTGGGCGTGAATCATTGCATTGCACATCTTGAAATTGGAAAATTCACAACAGGCGCTGAAGATCCTGTGATGCTGTATGTGTCTGGTGGAAACACCCAAATTATATCCTTTTCAGAGGGAAGATACAGAGTTTTTGGAGAGACATTGGATATTGGTATAGGCAACATGCTTGACAAGCTTGGGAGATTTATGGGTATACCCTTTCCGGGCGGTCCTAAAATTGAGCAACTTGCTAAACATGGTGAAAAGTACATACCTCTTCCATACTCCGTGAAAGGAATGGATGTCTCATTCTCAGGACTTTTAACGGCTGCGAAGAAATTTGTGGGTGTGGAAAGAGAAGAGGACATTGCGTACAGCGTGCAGGAGACCGCATTTTCAATGCTTACGGAGGTGACAGAGCGAGCCTTAGCCCATCTAAAAAAAGATGAGATATTGCTGGCCGGTGGTGTGGCAAGAAACAAAAGATTGCAAGAAATGCTAAAGGTCATGGCCGAAGATAGAGGTGCATTGCTGCACGTTCCACCAGCCAATGTTTGCGTGGACAATGGAGCGATGATAGCATATTTAGGGCTTCTTTTTTTGAAACATGGAGTTGAGATGGAAATAAAGGATACGAGAGTGATTCAACGGTTCAGAACGGATGCAGTAAACATCCCATGGTCCGTAAAAAGGCATGTCAAGACATACGAGGATTTTCCCGGAGCTGAGGCAAAAATAGAAAACTCAAAGTTCCATAAACTGGATGCCATAATAAAATTGCGAGTTGAAAAGAAATACAGAATTAGAGAGATAGATACACAAATCAGAAGAAGCAGAAATAAGAGAGAAGCTCGTTTAATTCATGAGGCAAAGAGATTTGGAATAAGAACACCCGTCATTTACGATTTTGATGATTTTTCAATAATTATGGAACGAGTTCACGGCAAAACTCTTTTTGAACTAATTGATACTTTGCCTGATGAAAAGGTGAAGTATATTTTGAAAAATGTAGGAAAATCTTTAGCACGTTTGCACAAATCAGGATTTGCTCATGGCGATATGAGCACCAGCAATGTTATATTCACCGATGATATATGCTTCATTGATTTTAGTATGGGTGAGATAAATGCATCTGTGGAAGATTATGCGGTAGATGTTCATATGTTTGATGAATCGTTGCAATCAGCTCATCACCAAAAATATCATTTAGTTAAGGAATTTTATGGAGGATATCTTGAGGAATATGGAGAGCGTGGAAATGAAATATTGGATAAGGTGGATGAAATAAGAGGGAGGCGCAGATATGTTTAAGTTAATAACACACAATATTAACAAATACGAAGAGATGAAGAGAATAATTCCCAATTTAAAGATGCATAATATGGAATACCCTGAGATTCAATCAAAAAGTGTTGAGGAAGTGGTGGAGTTTGCTCTCAACTATGTTGGTGATATAATTGAAGGTGATTTCATAATTGATGATTCGGGGCTGTTTATTGAATCGCTTAATGGATTTCCCGGTGTTTACTCAGCGTATGTTTTTGAAACCATTGGAAATCGGGGAATACTTCGTCTTATGGAGAATGAAAAAAATAGAAATGCATATTTTAAGACTGTTATTGGAGTGAGATTTCAAGGAGTGAATTATAAACTAATAGGGATATGCCATGGCTCAATTGCGTACGAAGAGCGTGGTACAAACGGATTTGGATACGATCCCATATTTATCCCTGAAGGAAAGGAAAAAACGTTTGCAGAGATGTCCAAAGAGGAGAAAAACAGGGTATCTCATCGGGGCAAAGCTACCAGAAAGCTGGAGGCTTTTTTAGAGAAATTTGGGATAAGGTGATTATTAATTACCCACATCTTTAAAAATGGAAGGGCAAATTATAAAGGCACATGTTCTTTGTGTTTCCAAAATTTAATATATGCACTACCGATGACCTCTTATGAAAATTGCAGTACTCAGCGATTCTCATGACAATATCTCGGCGATGAAAGAAGCTATAAGAGCGATAAAAGATGAAAATATAGACACCATCATACATTTGGGAGATGTGGTTTCACCGTTTACCCTCAAACTTCTCGCAAATTTTAAAGTTTTCGGAGTGTTTGGAAATAATGATGGAGAAAAGCAGCTCCTTAGTAAAGTTGCGTATCAAAATGGAATGCAAATTGAAGAGCAGCCATATATTCTGAATATTGAAGATAAATCTTTTTTGCTATATCATGGCTCAGGAAGCGTAGAGAAAACAAGGAGAATTGTAGAGAGCTTTGCAAAGAGTGGAGATTACGATTTCGTGCTATACGGGCACACGCACATGGTGGATAACAGAAGAATAGGGAATGCTCTTCTTCTCAATCCCGGAGAGCTTTGCGGATATCTCACTGGGAAGAGTAGCTTTGCCATAGTGGATCTGGAGAGGGATTATGTGAATATAATTGAGCTTTAATTGTTCCTTTTTAGATAACTGTGAGAAAAAGCTTTTAAAATTATTAGGTATTATTATCAATCGTTATCAGATGTGGAAATCACCACATGTCATCACCTGCGGGCACAGGGTCTCCTAGGAGAATGAAAGATGAAAAGAATGTGGACTAAGGAAGAAGGAGAATTCGGAATAGGAACTCTGATAATATTCATAGCGATAATCATTGTGGCGGCAGTGGCGGCATCGGTACTCATTGAAACGGCGTACGTACTTCAGCAGCAGGCAAAAAACACAGGTGACATTGCGAGGCAGGATGTGGCTACCGGATTCAAAGTTATAACTGTGGAGGGAATAAGAAGTGATTACATGCTCAGCGAGGTTGTTGGCACTGGTGACGGAAGTACAACTGTATTTACAAAGGTTCTATCCAGTGGTCCGGTGAATCCGCATTCAGTTACGGTGAGTGATGGAACCAATGTTCTTGTGGATGATGGAAATGGAAATCTTGTCTTAGTCAGCGGAAGCGGTGTGCAAGGATGGATAGGGTACAACAACAAAACACTGAGAGTTATTTATAGCACAGCTCCTGCATCAGGTACTACCATCCATGTCAGATACGGCTCTGGATATGGAAGAACCGTTGACTATTTGGATTTGAAAGTGGGCCTGATGGCTGGAAGCCCTCCAATAGCAATGGACAGTGTGCTTGTTGAAATTTCTGACGGGTTTACTGATG
>CAYRMJ010000057.1:0-9035 GCA_964425415.1 uncultured Thermoplasmata archaeon
CTCAGGCAAGAGGCAAAGTTGAGAGGTTCTGGTTAGAATACGACAGGCATAGATGAAAATTCAATCCAGAAGAGGCATTCATCCGAAAGGCATCGCCTGAATCCCTGCTCGGCTTGTTTTTCTCTCTCCGAAAGAGTTCCTATGGATGGGTACCAATGCATTTTTATAGGCGAAAAAATAACCGTACTCTACAAGAAAGCGGTGATTTGGGTAATTTTAAATATTTTCTTTTTGATACCCTTTTTATGAGGCCATCATGGGACGAGTATTTTATGAGGCTTGCGTATCTTGTTTCCACAAGGTCCACTTGCACTCGCAGACATGTGGGTGCGGTTATAGTTAAAGATAAAAGGGTTCTCAGCACGGGTTATAATGGACCTCCGAGGGGCCTTGCGCATTGCGATGTGACTGGTTGCATAAGGGAAGAATTAAAAGTGCCCAGCGGAGAGAGACACGAGCTGTGTCGCGGCCTGCATGCAGAGCAAAATGCCATAATACAGGCTGCTGTTCATGGAGTCTCCATAAAAGGAGCCACAATTTACGTTACCAATCACCCATGCGTGGTTTGCGCAAAGATGATAATAAATGCACATATTGAAGAGATAGTTTATGCAGAAGGCTATCCGGACGAACTGGCAGAGTTGATGCTTCTTGAGAGTGGAATTAAAGTAAGACAGTACTCGCTCCCAGAGTTGCAAAGAGCACCGCAAAGCCCGCGATGAGCACACCTATGAAAATCATTAAAAATGCTCTTTTCACTTCAAATCCAAAGAGATAAGCGATTAGGCTTCCAGTCCATGCACCCGTGCCCGGGAGAGGAATTGCGACGAACAGCACCAATGCGAGTAATTCCCATTTTTTAACGCTGTCTTCCGATTTTCTTCGTGTTCTCTCAAATAACCAATCCATCTTCTTTGCAATGTATGGATATCTTCTGAAATATCTTTCAATGTCCTCTAAAAACAAAAGAAAAAAAGGTACAGGAACCATATTTCCAAATATGGAAATCATAAGCACATTGTACGGGTTCAATCCCAGAGTTAGAATGCCCACAGGAATTGCACCTCTGAGCTCTATAAACGGCAACATGGAAATTAGAAAAACGTAAATGTAAGGGTTCATTCCCTCACCATACGTGGATAAAAAAATCTTTTTCCCTTTTCTTTTTTCTTTTCGTCCCATTCAGCAAGTATATGCACAGCCTCATTAGCCACCTTGGCAACAGTATCCTGTGGCACAACTTCAAACTCATCTTTTATGCGATTTGCAAATACCACAGCGACGCTCCCTGCTCTTAATCCGTACACGTTTGCCACCGTGAAAAGAGCTGCCGCTTCCATCTCAAAGTTTAGCACTTTTGCTTTTTTAAGGTCTTGAAGTATGGTTTCAGAGAAGGATTGGGTGTATCCTCCAAGTCCGTGCCTGCCTTGACCCAGATAAAATGAATCGGTGCTCGCTGTCACTCCCACATGATATTTCTGTCCTAAACTCTCAGCAGCTTCAATCAGAGCCAATATAACTTCATAGTGAGCACTTGCAGGATATTCCACCCTCACATACTCTTTGCTTGTTCCTTCCAATCTAACAGCTGCTGATGAAATTATCAAGTCTCCAATATCAATATCTTCCTGAATCGCTCCCGTTGAGCCCACGCGAATGAATGTGTCCACACCTATTCTTGCAAGCTCCTCCATTGCAATTACTGCCGACGGAGAGCCTATACCTGTTGAAGTGGCAGATATTTCTGTGCCTTTGTACTTTCCTGTGTGCGTTCTGTACTCACGATGATATGCTATTTCTCTTCTCTCGTCCCATTGCTCTGATATGACCTTTACTCTCTCAGGATCTCCCGGAAGAAGCACGTATCTAGCCACATCACCTCTTGCGCACTGTATATGATACTGCAAGCCTCTCTCTCCTTCCACATAATCTGCAGAGCCGAATCTCATAGCAGGATTTATGCGTCGGAATTACTAAATATTTGCGTTTAGCCATATGGATTCAAGCGATAGAAGGGAAAATTTAATTTAGTTTTCACAATTCACAGGGTAAATGTATTCGCTCAAACGCTACGATTTCAAGCTTCCGGAAGATTTGATTGCTCAGGAGCCTGTGGAACCACGGGACCATGCAAAGTTAATGGTTCTTAGAGAGGGCATTGAGCACAGGTACTTTTACGAGCTTCCGAAGTACCTCCATAGAGGAGATGTGCTTGTGCTAAACAATACGAAAGTTATGAAAGCCAGAGTTCACGGACATAAGGAAACTGGAGGAAAAGTTGAGATTCTAATACTGGAAAAAAAAGAGGAGGGCATATACAAGTGCCTCGTCAAGGGAAAGAAAATAAGAGAGGGCACAGTTCTCATATTTGGAGATATAAAGGGAAAGGTTTTGAGTAAAAATGAGGGTATTTGCGATATAGCGTTCAGTGGAGATATAATAAATTATGCGAAAAAATACGGAGAAATACCGCTGCCCCCGTACATAAAGAAGAAAGTTGCAGATGCAGATAACAAGTACCAAACGGTATTTGCACAACGAGAGGGTGCCGTTGCCGCGCCCACCGCCGGATTGCATTTCACGGATAAACTAATGAATGAAATAAAAAAAATGGGCGTGAAAATAGGATATGTGACTCTGCATGTGAGCTATGGGACATTCAAGCCTGTGAAAGAGGAGGATGTGAGAAAACATGTGGTGGATGAGGAGTACTACGAAGTTGGAGAGGATGTGGCCAACCTAATAAATGAAAGAGATGGAAAATTGATTGCTGTGGGCACTACTGTTATGCGCTCTTTGGAAAGTTCATCAAAAGATGGAAAGGTTTACCCTTCCCGAGGCTTAACTAAGAAGTTCATCTATCCCGGATACGAGTTTCAGGCTGGTGTGGATATGCTTTTAACCAACTTTCATGTTCCTCGCTCATCATTGCTTCTATTAGTCACCGCCTTTGGTGGATACGAGAGAATTATGAACGCTTATAAAGTTGCAATTAAGCACAGATACAGATTCTTCAGCTTTGGAGATGCGATGCTCATTTACAAGTGAGTTTCTATTACCCTATGTAAATGGATGGTTTTTGAGGATGATTAATTTGTAGCCATATTCACTACAAAAAATTTTTAGTATGTGTTGAAATTCTCACAGTTATGAGCAGAAATATTACTGTGGAAGAAATCAAATTCACTCCCGTTGAGGACAGGGAAGTGGAGATTGTTGAGCGAAAGGGAATAGGACATCCTGACAGTGTTGCTGATGGCATTGCAGAGAGCATAAGTAGGGAGCTATCAAGGTATTACCTTAAACATTACGGGCGAATAATGCATCACAATACCGATCAGGCGGAGATTGTTGGGGGACAGGCCAAACCTGCATTCGGAGGAGGTCAGGTTCTTGAACCGGTTTACATTCTTCTATCTGGAAGAGCCACCACGGTTATAGATGGAGAGAGAGTGCCGTACAGAACAATCGCTAAGAGAGCTGCAGCCAATTTTCTCAAAAAGCACTACAGAAATCTGGACATTGAGGAAGATGTGATAATTGACTGCATGATAGGGCAAGGCTCGGTGGACCTTAAAGGACTTTACGACACACAAAAACAGCTTGCCAACGACACATCTTTTGGTGTGGGCTATGCGCCCATGAGCGACCTTGAAAAGGTGGTGTACAACACGGAGAGATTCATAAACGGCGAATTAAAATCAAGATTCCCTGAGGTTGGCGAGGATGTTAAAGTCATGGGTTTCAGAGATGGAAACAATATCAACATAACCATCGCTGCCGCGTTTGTGGGAAGGCACACTCCTGATGCAGACCATTACATGAGCGTGAAAGAGGAACTGAAGGATGTGCTATCTGACCATGCTACCAAATTCACAGATAAAAATGTGAATTTCGCCATAAACACAGGCGACATTCCAGAGGAGAAGATATACTATCTCACAGTAACAGGATTGAGCATGGAGAATGGTGATGATGGCAGTGTGGGAAGAGGAAACAGAGTAAATGGGCTAATCACCCCGTACAGGCCCATGAGCATGGAAGCATCCGCAGGTAAGAATCCAGTCACGCATGTGGGCAAGCTGTACAATCTTTTGGCTTTCAAGATTGCGGAAGATGTGGTCAATGAGGCTGGAGGCGATGTGCGAGAAGCGCATGTGCGCATAGTTTCTCAGATTGGTAAGCCCATTGACGAGCCTCAGGTGGCAAGTGTGCAAGTCATACCTGCAAAGGGTGTGAATGTGAGCAAGTACATCAAAGAATTTGAGAGCATTGCGGACCAATGGCTTGGAAACATTGAAAAGATAACTGAGATGATTTTGAACGACGAAATTGATGTCTTCTAATTTTTCAATTTTTAAAAATTTTTCCAAAACACTTTATTGGAGAACATACATGCAAGTTTATGATTGAAGACATGTACAAAATTAAAATGCCCGGCGATGTGCAGGTATCTGATAGCGGGATAGTGGCATTTGTAGTGGGAAACATGAGAAAGAGGGATGATAGGTATGTGTCAAGCATATACATTCACGATGGCAAAAAGCTGAAAAAATTCACCTCCGGACCGGGAGACACGGCTCCAAGATTTTACAAAGATGAGTATTTGATTTATCTTAGAAGGGTTAAAGACAAGGTTCAAATAAGGAAGATATCGCTTAGCGGCGGGGAATCAACGTTGATTGCGGAGAAAGAAAACATATCATCCATAAAAGTTAGCGGTGAGCATGTGTATTTTCTCTCTTCTGAAAAAGATAAAAGCAAAGATGATGTTAAGAGAATCACTCGCATACCTTTTTACTTCAACGGAGAAGGATTCATACATGATAAATCAATGCAAATTTACAGAGTCAAGGTGGACGGAGGAAAGATAGAGAAGCTAACCGATGAGAAAGACCCAATACTGGATTACGATGTTCAAGGAGATAAAGTTGTTTACGCGGTAGCTGACGATGATACAGAGCCGTTCATGGCCCATTTGAAGTTGATAGATGAGGAACAAACAAAGATAATAACGAACAAAAAAGCCGATATAATGAACTTTTCCATAGCGCCTGACGGAAGCAAAATAGCCGTTTTTCTTAAATTCAATAAACGCGGATTTGCAGAGGATTCTCAGCTTTACATACTTCCCATACACGGCGGTGATTACGAGTTGGCCTGTCCGAAAAAATTCAGCTTTGGAAGGTCATTGAACTCAGATTCAAGGTTCGGCGGAGGAAGAACGATGCAGTGGCTCAACGAAAATGAGCTGCTGTTCATCGCCACAGTGCGCGGAAGGCAGAGCATATTTGTGTATTCTCAAGGAGATTGCTGGGAATTTTTAGGAGGAGAGCGGAGCATTGAGGCATTTCACTACAACGCAGGAACTCTGGCATTTGTGGAGCAGAGAATTAACAGACCGGGAGAGGTGTACATTAAAAAGAATACGGAGAGGAGAATAACAAAGTTCAACAGGCGATTTGAAAAGCTTCCAGAACCTGAAAAATTTGTTTTTAAAGCGAGCGACGGTGCTGAAATTGAGGGCTGGATACTTATGCCAGAGGGCAACGGAAAACACCCAGCTGTACTTGAGATTCACGGTGGGCCAAAGACTTCTTACGGATACGCGTTTATGTTTGAATTTTACTATTTGCTCTCACAGGGTTTTGCGGTCATATTCACCAACCCCCGTGGCTCATCTGGATACGGAGAAGATTTTGCACTGCAGGTAAGGGGCAATTTTGGAGGCAGAGATTATAAAGATTTGATGGAAACTGTGGATTTTGTAGTTAAGAATTATGAGATAGACCGTGAGAGGTTGTATGTAACTGGAGGTTCGTACGGTGGATTTATGACAAACTGGATAGTGGGGCACACGGACATTTTCAGAGCGGCAGTGACTCAGAGGAGCATAAGCAACCAGCTATCATTCTGGGGCACCAGTGACATAGGGCCCTGGTTCAATAGCGATTACGTTGGAGCAGGCAAAGATATTTGGAGCGCGACGGAAGATTACTGGAACATGAGTCCTCTAAAATACGCTAAGAAGATAAAAACTCCGCTGCTCATCATTCACAGCGAGGAAGATTACAGATGTCCTGTTAGCGAAGCATACCAGCTTTTCTACGCTTTAAAAATGAACGGAGTTGAAACGAAGCTTGTGCTATTTCCAAACGAGAATCATGATCTAAGCAGGTCTGGTAAGCCAAAGCATCGGGAAATAAGGTTGAAGGAGATTGCGGAGTGGTTTAATGCGCATTAATGCGAGGGATTTCTATGAGAGAAAATGCAAAAAATATTGAAGCGCTGATTAGAAATGCAAAGCTCAATGATTTGAGTCCTTTTGAGTTCAAAGAGCTGCTAATAAAGATTGCGAGCAGAAAATCTGAGCGAATGATGCTTAATGCAGGACGCGGCAATCCAAATTTTTTAGCACTTATACCAAGGCACGCGTTCATACAGCTTGGACGCTTTGCAATGGAAGAGTCAGAGCGACATTTTGGATACATGGGCGGCATAATTGGAGGGCACAGCGACAGGGACGGCATAGAGGCAAGATTTGAAATTTTTGTAAAGAATCACGAAAATGAGAAAGGAACGGCATTTTTAAGCTCAGCCGTAAGCTATGTGAAAGATTATCTTGGATTCTCCGCGGGAGATTTTCTGCACGAGATGGTTCAGGGCTATTTAGGATGCGACTATCCTTCCCCACCAAGAATGCTTCCGATATCTGAGAGAATAGTTGCCAGATACTTGATGAAAGAGATGGGCTCAGGCTACGATTTAGGCTATGCGCTCGTGGAGGATACACAGCTTTTTGCCGTTGAAGGGGGCACAGCTGCAATGGCGTATATTTTTGAATCATTAAGAGCAAACAGGATATTGAACGAAGGAGATATAATAGCTCTTGCGGTTCCAATATTCAGTCCGTACCTTGAGATACCGCATCTTGATAATTACCGACTGGAGATAGTTGAGATACGAGCTGATGAGATGAGTGGTTATCAAATACCGGATAGAGAGCTTGAAAAATTGAAAAATAAAGATATAAAGGCTCTTTTCATGGTCAATCCGGGCAATCCAACTGCTGTGAAATGGAACGAGCAAACACTCAAAAAATTAAAGGAAATAGTGAAAGAAAATAGGAGAGACCTGATAATAATAACTGATGATGTGTATGCAACATTTGCAGAAGATTTCAAATCTGTGTACTCTGTGCTTCCACATAACACCATACTTGTTTATTCATTCTCAAAGTACTTTGGAGCGACTGGCTGGCGCTTAGGAGTCATCGCTTTGCACAGGCGCAATGTGGTGGATCATCTGATAGAGAAGCACTCAAAGGAGATAAAGGAAGAGTTGCAAAGAAGGTACGCGCCGATAACAACAAACACGAGAAAGCTTAAGTTCATAGACAGACTGGTGGCAGATAGCAGAAACGTGGCTTTGCGACACACTGCTGGTTTGTCAACTCCGCAACAGGTGCAGATGGTTCTTTTCGCTCTCTACGCTCTTATGGATGAAGAAGAAAGATACAAAAATGCGGTAAAACGCGTGCTTAAAAGGAGATTTAGAGCGCTGTATCGTGGAATTGGAATTGAGCCTAAAGAAATGAAAAATTATGTTTATTATTACACTCTGCTTGACACAGAAAAGCTTGCGGAAAGGCTATACGGAAAGGATTTTGCAAGGTGGTTCATTAAGAAAATCACTCCTGAGGAGTTTGTTATGCGCCTTGCGGTGGAAGCGGGTGTAGTTCTGCTTCCCGGACGGGGCTTTGAAGTTTTCCATCCATCTGCCCGAGTGTCTCTGGCAAATTTGAAGGAGATTGATTATATCAAAATTGGAAAAACTGTTAGGAGATTGCTTAGAGAGTACTATGAGAGATTTGCAGCGGCAAAAGAGAGATAAAAAGATTTTCAGTCATTACCTTTTGATTTTCTTTGTTTTTTCAACTCTTCCAGTTCTTCAATAAAATCGCTTTTCACCAGCATTCCGTACAGCTCACCGTACACTTTGAGAATAAACGCGCTGGCTAAAAGCTCTTTTTCATCGTATTTTTCCTCGTTTATGAATCTCTTTACTTTGTCCATTTTGCAATTTAATCCTGCGATAACCATTGCAATTTCTAACTTTGTGCTGTCCCCATGGGCGAGATTTAGAAAATAAGCCATCAGAACCAGCATGCTGATTTTCTCCTTTTTTACTCCATACTTTTTCTTTCCATAATTGTAAGTTTCTCTGAAGAGATCCAGTACGGTCCTATTATCTATACCCCCGGCATCCTTGTTGTCATGGAACATATCAAACAACTTTGTGTTTACCAACGAGGGATATTCCTCGTCAATGGTCTCCAAAGCCTTCATCAAACCGAGAATTAGTCTTGATTTTTCCATGTTCAAATCACCCAATTCAGATGGTTTTGCAATGCTAAATAAATGTTTCTACGATTTTCTGACCTAATTTTATCGCAAAATAAATATTGATTTTTGCTTTGCAATGATGTGCTTCAATTTTTCCACCCTTGATGCACGGGGGGTTGCACCCCCTCTACCCCTGCCAATGCTCGTTCCACACCACATGGTACTTCTCAAACTAATAATAAAGATGATTTGGATATAAAAAATTATTCTGATAAGTTTCCACACCACATGGTACTTCTCAAACGGTGAGATAAAATGTGGTATGAAGAAGGAGCATTTGAGGTTTCCACACCACATGGTACTTCTCAAACTACCAGAGAATAGCATTTTGTCTGTCAAATCTTCTTTGTTTCCACACCACATGGTACTTCTCAAACCAAGAGACATGGCAAACAAATGGGGTAAGATATTGAGCGTTTCCACACCACATGGTACTTCTCAAACAGGAAAGTTCTTGGATATGCTGGATTTGGTTTTTGAGTTTCCACACCACATGGTACTTCTCAAACGGAGTGATGAGTGTGTTTAGTATAAGTGATGAAGTGGGTTTCCACACCACATGGTACTTCTCAAACCCCGGATGAACAAATACTGTAATGCAGAGGATCTATAAATATATTTGCATGGGCG
>CAYRMJ010000058.1:0-8891 GCA_964425415.1 uncultured Thermoplasmata archaeon
ACTATGCCACCCGTGTGATGAGAATAGAGGACGGAAAGATATACGAGGAGCAATGAGAAAAATGTTAATACCAATTCACGCATGGGTTCATATATGATTGAACGTGCTTTAGTGATTGCACTGACCATGCTGGTACTTCTTGGATCTATTACTCCCTTCGTTAAGGGCTCACACAATGCTCAATTCACTAACACCTCGGTTCCAAGCTGGATTGCAAAAAATCCGGAAATTATTGGCTACAAATCAATTTCGCACAATGGAAAAAGCTATTTAATTTATACTGTAAACGCCCGTGCGCCGCTCACATACCTTACTATAAATAAAGATGGTAGATGGAGCTCTCCCATGTTAGTGGGTGGCAGCTCGCCAAAAATAGGTTTTTTCAAAGCTCACATTTTCGTGGTCTCCATAATGAAGTTCAAAGCAGTTGTTTATTATTTATATGGAGAATGGCATAGAACAGATTTTAAATTTGCACCATGTTCGTCGGTGGATATTTACAACAAATCCTCTCTTCTCGTGTCTTTTTCCGTAGGTAAGGACATATACTTAACTCATTTTGAGAATGGCGAATTCACAGAACCTAAAAAAATAATCACTGTAAAATATCCGATTAGGAATTTGCGCATTATTGGTGAAAGAAGTATTACAGTCAAAGAGGAGAGTTTGAAATATAATATCATTGAAACCTATGAAAACAACGGCGACTGGAGATTGGTTGAATATCACAAAACCGCTAAAATTACAGTTGAAGAAAATGGGAATGTGATTATCGGCAGTAAATCAGTTGCTGAATGGACATTTATGGTGTACATGGATGAGGACAACAATTTATATGGATACGGCTACAGTGGGGATATGAAAGAGATGATTTCAGGATACACCTCTCACGGTTCAGGAAAGGTAAATATCATCGTTCTGGACGATGGCAACAAAAACGGAGACACAAAGCTCTATTTTGTTAACAACACCGGTGCTCATGACATCTCACCCATGGCATCATCATGGCTAAGAAAGGAAATGGACATGGGCGATCCAAACACTCTCATAAATTTCGTTGTATGGACTGAGAAAAATTACCCTGCCCATCACTATTTTCTTGACCTCTGGGACCATGGATGGGATTACCATGGAGCAATGATTGATCAGACAAATTCCGATATACTGAGTTTAAGTGATTTGGAATATGCAGCTCAAACCATTTTGTCAAAAACTGGAAGAGGGGTTGATATCTGGGGCTACGATGCCTGTCTAATGAATGCAGGAGCAGATAACTACGCGATTCGGGAAGGCGCGGATTTGCTGGTTGCATCTGAAACAACTGAAGGAAATGACGGCTGGGACTATGAAGCCATAATCAGCAATCTAACGGAGAATCCTTATCAAAATCCAGATGAGTTTGCAAAATCTTTCGTGATGCAGGTGGATGAGATGCATAATAGAACGTCAGTTGTGACCATGGCTGCCATAAACATGACCAGATGGGACTACAACTTCATTCCCGCTTACAACCAGCTTGCTCAAGCCTTAATGAAAGTCGCTGGCTCGCACAATTCAGAGATTAGAGAAGCAATAAACCACACTTCAGTGGCAGATACTATTTATTGGTCTCATGGTATAGATATCTCGGATTTTGCGAAGAATTTAATAAAATATGTGAACGACAGCAACGTGAGATTATGGGCCAACAGAGTTTTGGAGAATGTGAGTTATTCAGTGATATCATCCTATGACTCCGCAAATGAAAATAGAACTTTCATGGCTGAGACAAAGGACCCCTCTGAGGCAAAAGTTAGCTATTCCCTGTTTAGAGACATCAACTGGGGCCGAATGCTGAATCAAATTTTCAACAATGGAAGCGATGTGCATGATGCCGTGCCATCCTGCTATATCACAGAACCAACTAACGATTTTCGGATTGCGGCAAATTCCACAATTGTGATAAAAGGAGTGGCAAATTCTGAAAATACTCTAAAAAAAGTGGAAGTTAAGCTTGATAAAGGAAACTGGATTGTGGCTGATGGAACATATAAGTGGAAGGTATCTCTAAGTTTGAAAGGTGTAAAATTGGGAACACATGTGATTTTTGCAAGAGCTTACGATGGAACTTTTTACTCTATACCGTGGAGAGTTAAAGTAAATGTGGTAAAATACGCTCCCGATTTAACTGTTGATAAGCTGTTTGTGAGTAATGACACACCCCACGCAGGTCAGATAATCAACATAACTGCTGAGTGCTACAATTCTGGAACTGCAGACGCTTCAAATGTTGAGGTGGGCATATATTATGACAAAAAAGATGCGCAACACCTGATTGCTGTTGTGAGTTTTGGGAATATATCCAAAGGAGCTGAGATTATTAAGAATGTGAGATGGAACACAACCATGATGGGCGGATTGAGAAAAATAATTGCCTACGCTGATCCCTATAACAAAATATCAGAACTAAACGAGAACAACAACTTCAGAACATTGGATATCTACATTTCAGGAAATGTATCCTCACCCCCTCAAAACCTTACGGCAATTGCAGGAAATTCTTACGTGCTGCTGAGATGGAAACCACCAAAGTACTCAGGAGATGCTTACATTGAAAACTACACTATATTCAGGGGTTATTCAATTAATAGCATGGTTAAACTTAAAACCATCTCATCCAGAATGACACAGTTTAACGACACTTCAACGGATAACGGAGTAAAGTATTACTATGCAGTTGCTGCGGTTAACAATGTTGGTATGAGCAATATTAGCAATGTTGTTAGTGCGTTTCCTTCAGGGCCACCTTCCGCACCCAGAAATTTAATAGCCATTCGCGGGGATGGTTTTGCAACTCTCATGTGGTACAGTCCCCAGAGCGATAACGGAAAGCCAGTGAAAGAATACAGGATATACAGAAATGGAGAGCTTATAGCCTCTGTGAATTTTACCGTTCTGATATTTCGGGATGAAAACTTATCGGTCAATGAAAGTTATGAGTATTATGTCACAGCGATAAACTCAAATGGAGAAAGCCCTCCGAGCAATACAGTGAAGGTGATGTGGCACACCCCTGACGCACCATCTTGCCTTAGAGTTGCAAGAGGTGATGGCTATGTGCAGTTGTGGTGGAGAAAACCTGTGAACGATGGAGGCACGCATATTCTCGGCTATGCCATATACAGAAACGGACGCAATATTGCGAATATAAGTGCTGATACTCATTTTTATAATGATACAAACATAAGCGTTGCAAACAAATACTGGTATTCGGTCAGAGCATTTAATGGAGTTGGATACGGAAACTTCTCAAAAAGACTGAATGTCTCATGGGAAAGCCCCTCTAAACCTCAGAATTTGGTAGCAAAGATAAATGGACATGATGTTTTACTTACATGGGCTGCGCCCTCATGGAATGGGGGCACACATGTTCAAGGATACATCGTTTACAGAAACAATGTTGCCATAGCGGAGATTGGTCCTAAAATTCTGTCATACACGGATCATGTGAGGTTACTGAGTAAATACACATACACAGTTGCCGCGTACAACGGAGTTGGCACAAGTCCCGCTTCAAATCCTGCGGTTGTGAGCTGGGAAGCACCGTGGATTAACGCAACCATAACTTCTGATGGACCGATGATAAAAATTGAGATTGATTACATAGCAGATGGTGGTGCCACTCCCAAATATGCAGTATATCTCAACTGGGGAACAGGATGGGTTCATGAGTGCACCACTGAAAACAGAACAATACTGATAAATGGAGAAAAATACATCTCACTCCTGCCTTTTGGTACGGATAAAAAAGTTCAAGTGAAAGTCGTACCTGAGAACGATGCGGGAGTGGGCATGCCGGTTATCAGCGTGGTGGATATAAGTGATTACAACATAACCATAGCATGGATACTCTCTGCGATTTTCATAGTAGCAATTCTTGGGGTAATTAAATACAGAGTGCGCAAATCAAAGAAGAGATAAATAAATTCATATTTTCCGCAACCTATTTCATTCAAAACCATCACCTTAAAATTGAATGATGTTATCCCTCTAATTATGATAGTGATAATTGGACTGGGTACCGGAGGCTTGTACGCTGCAAGATGGATATCCATGCACAGCAGAAATGAGAAAATCACGATAATTGAAAAGCGAAGCTACGAAACTTACTCTCCATGCTCCATACCAATGGTCGTGGAAGGAAAAATAAGCGAGAAGGATATTGTGCATCCATTCCCAAAGAGCAAAAATACGGAGGTTCTTACCAATCACGAAGCTGTGGAAATTGACAATGTCAATAAAGAGGTGAAAGTTAAAAATTTAGGGGATGGCTCTGAGAGAGTAATAAAGTATGATTCATTAATATACTCCGCAGGCGCTACTCCTTGGCTACCGCCAGTAGAGGGTGTGCACTTAGAAGGGGTATTTACTGTGCGCACTGTTGAAGATGCCATAAGGATAAAAAACTGGGCTGAGAAATCGTCAAAAGTTTTGGTTGTGGGCGCTGGTGCCATAGGCGTGGAAATGGCTCATGCCCTTAGAAAGAGGGGCTTGGAAGTAACCATCGTGGAGATGTTAAATTGGGCATTTCCCACGGCAATTGACAGGGACATGGCCAAATATGTGGATGAATACCTAAGAAAGGAGGGAATACGCACCATCTACGGGGCTAAAGTTGAAAAAATTTTAGGTTCACAGAGCGTTGAAGGAGCGATAATAGCTGGAGAAAAAGAGGATTTTGATATGGTAATAATGAGCACTGGTGTGCGCCCAAATACCGGGCTTCTGAAGGATAAAGTTAAGCTAGATGATAGGGGCTTTGTAATGGTGGATGAGCGAATGCACACATCAGATCCAAGTATATACGCAATTGGAGACTGTGTAAGGACCCCTTATGGAGTCATACAGCTTGCCACCACTGCACTAAACCAAGCAATAGTGGCCGCCATCAACGCAACAGGTGGAGATGCAAAGATCAGAAAACCAAATGGTGCATTTGTTTCCGCCTTTGGTGGCTACGAGGTTGCAAGCGTTGGTAAAATGGAGGGAGTGATCGGAAGAGGATGGAGCAGGGTCAATCCATATAGCGAAGAAAAGGTAGTTATGAAAATTTACGTGTCAGAAGATGGTAGAATCAACGGCGCGCAGGCAGTTGGTCCCGGAGCAGGAAGCAGAATAGACATCTTATCCGCTCTGATACGCACCGGTGGTAAGGTATGGGACCTTGCATTCATGGAAAAATCCTATTGTCCAGAGCTCTGCGAACTTTACGATGTGATAAAAATCGCCGCTGAAAATGCTATGAGAAAATTGAAGATTGAAAAATACGAGATTTGAGAAAAATTTTTATTCTTTAAAATATTACACTACTTAGAGGTGGTTTAAAATGCCAATTCTGAAGAGAAAGCCAGCAAGAGTCGGTGAGCGATACAATACGAGAGAGCCACGCAAGTACATTGACCTAAATGAATACGATACGGGTTTGGAAGCACAGGCCTCTGGCCCGGTGGTTAGGGTGGCTGAAGTTTATCGCTATGAAGATGTTAGAAAGCTGTCAGATATAGTTTATAATGGTGACATTTTGATGATTGATTACTCATCAATTGCCAACGATGACCTAACATTGCGGAGAATAATAAGTGAGCTGAAGAGCATAGCAAAGGATGTCAATGGAGATGTTGCGGGAGTTGGAAAGAATTTGCTTGTTCTGACCCCCACCGGCATAAAAATCTCAAGAAAGAAAATAAAGGGGCTCTCCTGAATTTTTATTCTAATTTTATCACTCTGTATTTTCCGTATCCCATTAGCACCTTGTAGTATCCTTTTAAAAACTCGCAATCGTCCAAATCCATTTTCAGAGTGCTTATCTCGCTCAATTTTCGTGGAGTGGCCACCACAACAATGTTTTCTTTTCCCACATTTCTCAGAACTCTCTCGCTTATTTGCTGATTTCCGCGTCCGAACAAAAAACCCTGAGACCCAATGGGTGTAACAATCAGTTTTTTTGCATCATATTTGCTAACAAGCTGGAAAAGAGTTTTTTCATCTACATCCAAGGCTATTTCTTCATCACAGCAGTACGCATCCACACCCAAGAGCGTCTTTTTCCAGCCCAATTTCTCAGCTATTTTGGCCGTTGTGGTTCCTGCACCTAAAATATATAGTACTTTATCCTCAATTTCTTCAGATATAAAATCTGCAATTGCATCTTTATCTTCCTCGTCCTCAGCCCCATATTCGCTTTTGCTGTTTTGAATCATATTGGGCATATATGGCACTTTTGCAAATCCATACAACCTTATTTTCAGTTTGTTCTCTCTATACGCTTCTTCATCTATGTCCAATACCTCTCCATCACCAACCTTTGCATTTCCTCTAATCATCTCTTTTACTATCATTCCACAATGCTGTGGAGTTATGCAAAAAACTGAAGAGTACATTTTAACCCCCGAAGGCACGCCAAGTATGGGAACGCTTGTTCCAACAACGCTTAGCACATCTCTTGCGGTACCATCTCCACCTACGAAAACTATGAGATTGACATTGGAAAGCATCATTTTCACAGCTCTTTTAGTGTCCTCTGCGGTGGTTATATTGGGTGTTTTGTAAATTACTTTGTAGTCAAAATTAAAATCTTCAAGTGCGTCTTCTCCCATAGAACCGGAGGGCGTTAAAAACGCAATGTTTTCTGAGTCTAAAGATTTCAGAAAAGCACGTGCACGCTCTGGAGCTCTTGGCTCAGCACCTCTCCTAAGTGCCTCTTCGTAAACTCCATCTGTACCCTTAAGAGCAACCTTTCCACCCATTCCAGCGATCGGATTAATCAGAAAGCCGATGTACATGTTTTGCCACCTCGCATATCTCTTCAGGGGTAAGCTCCTCCGCTCTTCTTTCTCCGAATGGAACCTCACCTAAAATGTTTTTTATTTTTTTTCTACGGTGCTGAAAAATTTTACGCACAACATTGCTCAGCACTTCTGGATCATAGCAAAATCTCGGCTCTTTTTTTATGTGCACTATTGCTGAATCTACCTTGGGCGCAGGACTGAAATTGCCCCTTCTAACTTTTTTTAGGATTTTGGCAGAACCGTTGTAGTACATCATAACGCTCAATCTTCCGTATTTTTTGCTACCGGAACTAGCACATAAACGCTCTGCGAACTCTTCTTGAAGGAGTACTATCGCCTCATTAAAATCGTAGCTCAAAATTTTGAATAACAACGGAGATGAAATATGATACGGTATGTTCGCCACCAATTTTGTGAATTTTGGAAATTCCACTTTAAGTGCATCTTCGCATATAATCTGAAGTCGTGCCTCCTGAATCTGAGAGCTGAAGATTGAACTTAGATATGCGCATAAATTCTCATCAATCTCTATAGCAATCACCTTTGCTCTATTTACCAATCTCTTAGTTAGTATTCCCCTTCCTGGGCCTATTTCAAGCACAATGTCATCTTCTTTAATTTGTGCAGATTCTACAATGAAATCCGCAATTTTCTCATTAACAAGAAAGTTCTGACTGTATCTAACCATTATCTACGGAAATGTGTTTAACTATTAAAAAATGAATAAAGGAAAGATAAAGCCGATTTAAATGGAAAATCACTTTGCCACAAAGATTTTGTACTTTTCATGGCGATGTTGCAACTCGTACACAATGCGATTGGCAATGAGCTTCTCCGGGTGATGTGGAAGTTTCACTCTGTTTTTTAGGTCTTCAAATGATTTAAACTCACCCTTTTTTCGCTCCTCCAGTATTGCCCACATAGTCTTTTTTCCAAGACCGGGCAGAAGCTCTAACATGTGCAATCTTGTTGTTATTGGACCTGCTTCATTAAAGAATTTAACAAAGAACTCCTCTCTGTGGCGAATGATATCCTCCAGAACATAAGGTAGCTCTGCCTTTGCTGCATTTGTCAGCTCATCGTAAGCTATGCGTCTTTTAACATGTAAAATTTTAGCTCTTTTATCCTTTTCTCTTCCAATGTACACCCTCTCACCAATTATCAAAGATACATTTGCCTTCGGTATAAGCTCAAACAGCTTAAATTCGCTTTCACCAATTGCAATTGCCAACGGCGTTCTCTTAAAACTTTTCTCCTCCATCCTTCCCTGTGGCAAGTAATCTAATATAAATGCATAATCTTCCAATTATCTCGCCCCCTTTAAATATATTTAGCAATAATGTCTAAAATCTGCTTAATCTCCTCCGGAGGAAGCACTATTTTGTCTTTGGCATAAATTGCACGCACCTGATCCGGATGCGTGGGCAAAATATCCGCCATCTTAACCGCATGGCGTTCATTCACAAAGTCCAGAGCCATTAACTCTTCCACAAGCTTCTTCGTATCTTCTGCACTTAGCTTTACAAATTCTTCAGAATGGGAAAGTGCAGCCTTTTGAATTGAATTTAGCTCCCTCTTTTCGTTCTCCGCAAGTAGAAGCTCTTTAACCTCCGCAAGGGTTAGGAATTTTCTCATTTTACTGCACCCTCTCAACGGATATCTTCTTTAGATGTACAGGATGCACTATGAGTATTTTGTCCAAACCCCCATCCTTTATTTTTAGCTTGTAGCACTCTCCCTGTTTTCCCACTATCACACCTGTTCTTCCCTGAAACCTGTGATGAGGCACACCGTAATGTTCAGATGGATTGATTACCACCGCTGCATACTCCCCTTCTTCAAACTTGGCCAAATACCTCCGAATGGGTGGCATACCTTTCTCTCTAACGCTCTTAGTCATCTTTTTTCGCGACCTTGCCCTTGGACCATGCGACATCTTCATGGCAATCACCTTGAATTGGAAGGGTATAAAAGATTAGCCATATATAAGTTTTCCCTGAAGGTAGATCAGCATTGATAGATAACACATTGAATAAATTAAGTTGTCCAATTTTAATGGAAAAT
>CAYRMJ010000059.1:0-5514 GCA_964425415.1 uncultured Thermoplasmata archaeon
CACATCGGGGAAGTATTTTAAGCAAAATGGGCATGGGGATACGGTGATTCAAATGGAAGGAAAGAGAGTTTATGTGATTACAGAGCTTGGATTTGGAGAAATTTTGAAGTTTGAGAATGAAAAATACTTGGTGCGTGTGAAAACCATCGGAAAGAGATTTGAGAAGTGGTACACGAAGGATGAAATACGGCTTTGGAGCGAGCGAGTGGAAGAGGCATGCGGCACAAATCGCAAGTGCTGGAGCATATGCGGGGAAAAGATTGAATAACTTCACAAATATATTTTTTGATAAGGAGAAGGCAATAAATAGGATAATGCAATTATCCAGTGGTGATTGAATGATAGAGATTCGTTTTCACGGAAGAGGTGGACAGGGTTCAGTGATTGCCTCAAAGATTTTAGCCAAGGCATTCTTCATGGAGGGAAAGTACGTATCCGCATTTCCCTATTATGGAGTGGAGCGACGGGGTGCGCCGGTCACAGCGTTCACCAGAATGGACGATAAGCCCATAAGGGCAAAGTACCAGATTTACGAGCCTAATTACGTGATTGTGCTTGATCCCTCACTAATAGACGCGGTGGATGTTCTCAAGGGAATCCGCGAGGGAGGATACGTGATAGTGAACACCGTGAAATCTCCTATGGAGATGGCAGAAAAATTGAATTATGAGAGAGTTGCCACGGTGGATGCAACATCCATAGCCATAAAGCACCGTCTGGGCTCTCAAGCCGCGCCCATTGTGAACACGGCGATTCTTGGCGCTTTTGCAAGGGTTAGCGGTACGGTGAAGATAGAGACGGTTATGGATGCGATCAGGCAGGCGGCTCCTGCAAAGCAGGAGGAAAACGCCATGGCTGCGAAGGACGCTTATGAAAGTGTGAATATGGGAGGTGATTGAACATGCCAATAGTACTGCCAGATGATCCAACGGCAATTGCAAAGGTGCCAAGCACCGAGAACAAGACGGGAGGATGGAGAACTTTTAGGCCCGTGATACATTACGAGAAGTGCATACGCTGCTACATATGCTGGAAGTTCTGCCCTGATGCGGCAATTCACTTCGCAAAGCCCGAAGCGCATGAATCTCCTAAGGAAGCGCTCGCCAAGTTTGACACTGTGGAGATAAACTACGATTTCTGCAAGGGCTGCGGTATTTGTGCAAATGAATGCCCGGTAAAGGCAATTGAGCTCGTTCTTGAGGAGAATTTCAGGGGTGATGAATGATGAAGATGATACTCACAGGTAATGAAAGCGCCGCATGGGGCGCAAGACTATCAAGACCAAAGGTTGTTGCTGCGTATCCAATAACTCCACAGACGAGCATAATTGAAACCATTGCATCTTTCATAGCAAACGGGGAGATGGACGCTCGTTATATTCGGGTGGAGAGTGAGCACAGCGCAATGGCAGCGTGCATCGCTGCTCAGAACACGGGAGTGCGAACTTACACCGCCACCAGCGCGCATGGCCTAGCTTTGATGCACGAGGTTCTCATGTGGGCCTCAGGAGCTAGATTGCCCATTGTGATGAGCGTTGTGAATCGTGCAATGGCGCCACCGTGGAGCGTATGGACTGATCAACTGGACACCATGGCCGAGCGAGATTCCGGCTGGATTCAGGTTTACACTCAGAACAATCAGGAGGTTCTGGACTCCATAATAATGTCTTACAAGATTGCCGAGAAGCACCACATTCTTCTCCCAACGATGGTTATTGAGGATGCTTTCATTCTGAGCCACACCTCGGAGGGCGTGGATGTGCCGGATCAGAGCGAGGTGGACGAATTCCTTGGAGAATACGACCCTGCGTTCAAATTAGACCCAGATGAGCCTGCGGGATTCGGCTCTCTCATCATGCCGGAGGGCCCATACATGGAGTTCAGGTACAAGATGGCACTGGCGATGGAAGACGCCAAAAAGGAGATTGCAAGCGTGGTTAAAGAGTACAACGAGAGATTCAACAGAAATTACGAGCCGTTCATTGAAGAGTACCGCACGGAGGATGCGGATGCCATAATGTTCGTTCTCGGCACCATCGGCTCCACTGCGAAGGATGTGGTGGATGAGATGAGAAAAGAGGGACACAATGTTGGAGTTGCAAGGTTGCGATATTTCCGCCCGTTCCCGATGGAAGAGTTGAGAAAGATGGCTAAGAAAACAAACATGATCGGTGTGGTGGACCGCAGCTACTCCTTCGGGCCAGGAGCGGACCTGTTTGCGGAGACGAAATCGGTGCTCTACAATCACACAGATATCCCCATCAAAGGATACGTGATGGGCCTCGGAGGAAGGGACATAACTCCGAAGATTCTGAAGAAGGTGTACATGGACATGCTCAAAACCGCAGAGAGCGAATACGTGGAGAATGAAGTTGAATGGGTTGGATTGCATGGAGATGAGAGGTGGTCAGAATGAAGAAACTAACCATACCTGAGGAAGAGCACATGCTCTCCGGGCACACAGCCTGTCTGGGCTGCGGAGCCACCATTGCAATGCGCTATCTTCTCAAAGCTCTGGGAAAGAATACCGTTCTGTCCATTCCGGCATGCTGCTGGGCAGTCATTCCTGGAGTGTATCCGCATCGCACCCTTGACGTGCCTCTTCTTTACACCGCATTTGAGGTTACGGGCGCTGCAATATCTGGCATTAGAGAGGCTCTTGATGCCATGGGCAAGGAGGATGTGAACGTGGTGGGCTTCGCTGGAGATGGAGGCACCGCCGACATAGGACTTCAATCTCTGAGCGCTGCGATGGAGCGCGGGCACAATGTGTTCTACATAATGTACGACAACGAAGCCTACATGAACACGGGCATACAGCGCTCTGGCTCAACGCCCATGGGTGCGTGGACCACAACCACGCCGGGTGGAAAGAGGAGAATGTACAAGTGGGAGCCTAAAAAGAGTGTGGCGGACATAATGGTGGCACACAACATTCCCTATGTGGCCACAGCCACAATCGCTTATCCAGAGGACATGATTGCAAAGCTGCGCAGGGCAAAGGAGATAAAAGGTCCCAAGTTCTTCCAGATACTTTCTCCGTGCCCCACAGGCTGGAGACACGCTCCTGACAAAACTGTGGAGATTTCAAGGCTCGCAGTTCAAACCAACGTTTTCCCTCTATACGAGGTCATAAACGGGAAGTATAGGATATCCATCAAGCCGAAGAATCCAAAGCCTGTGAAGGAATATCTGAAACTGCAGGGCAGGTTCAGGCACCTTAGCGATGAGGAGATTGAGATGATTCAGAAGCACGTGGATGCTCGGTGGAAAGAACTGCTCAAGAGGGAGAGATGCACGCAGGAGGAAGAGTGAATGAAGTATGAGAATATCCTAACTGATGAACCTGGTAAAAAGGAGTTTCTTCTTGGCAATGAGGCAATAGTCCGCGGTGCTCTGGAAGCTGGAGTGGACTTCGCATCCACATACCCCGGTACACCGTCAAGCGAGATTGGAAACGTGCTTTTCTACATCTCAAGGAAGGCTGGAATGTACTTTGAATTCTCCACCAACGAGAAGGTTGCGATGGAGGTCAGTGCCGCAGCCGCCGCTTCGGGACTTCGGGCCATGGTGTTCTTCAAGCACGTGGGATTGAATGTGGCCGCTGATGCGTTCATGAGCACCGCATATCTGGGCACGAAGGGGGGACTGGTGATAATCACCGCGGACGACCCGAGCATGCACTCATCCCAGAACGAGCAGGATAACAGGTACTATGCGCAGATTGCAAACATACCCATGCTTGAGCCATCCAGCCCGCAGGAGATGAAGGATTTCATAAAGTACGCGTACGAGATTTCGGAGAAATACAGATTGCCGGTGCTGTTCAGAACGACAACAAGGGTGAATCATGCAAGGGGCGTGGTTGAGTACGGGCCGCTGGGAAAGAAGAGGGGAAAGGGTTACTTTGAGAAGGACCCGAACTCACATGTGCCCGTGCCTGCAAACGCAAGGAGAATGCACCGCGAGCTCCTTGAAAAGATAGAGCGAGTTAAGGAAGAGGTTAACGCTTCAAAGCTGAATGTGATTGAAGATTACGGAGGAGACATTGCAATAATAACCAGCGGTGCGGCGTACAATTACATTGCTGATCTTGTGAAAGCTCATGGGATAAAGGCCAGAATACTCAAGCTGGGCTTCACCCATCCTTTCCCAGAGGATTTGGTGAAGGATTTCATAAAGGATGCGAGCAAGGTAATTGTGGTGGAGGAACTTGAGCCTTATCTGGAGGAGAACACCAGAATCGTGGCTCAGATGCACGGATTGAACGTGCCAATTCACGGAAAGTTGGATGGGTATTTCCCGAGGATGTACGAGTACGACCCGGATGTGGTGAAAAGCGCATTAAGCAAGATTCTCAACGAGAATTTTGGTGGAGATAGCTTGAGTGTTGAGAGCATTGAGCTTCCATCCAGACCTCCTGTTCTCTGTCCGGGCTGCCCGCACCGTGCCACATACTACGCTGCAATGATGGCTCTTAAACAGTTGAAAATCAAGGATGCAATAATCACCACGGACATTGGCTGCTACACCCTTGGAATTCAGAAACCGTATGAGATGGCAGATTACCTGCTGTGTATGGGCTCCAGCATAGGAACCGCGGTGGGATTCTCCAAGGCCACGGAGCAGAAGGTGATTGGCTTCGTTGGAGATTCCACATTCTTCCACGCTGCTATTCCCGGATTGATTGACGCGTATCACAACAACGCGAATTTGGTTTATGTGATTCTTGATAACAGAACAACGGCAATGACCGGGCATCAGCCACATCCCGGATTGCCCATGAACGGAATGGGTGAGAAAGCACCCTACGTGGACATAGAGAAATTGGTGCGGGGAATAGGCATAGATTTCGTGCGCACGGTGGATCCTTACGATGTGAAATCCACCATAAACGCATTCAAGGAAGCGATACAGCACGAAGGCATATCTGTGATAATATCAAAGAGGGAATGTGCTCTGCTGTGGGACGCACGCCGCAGGAAGCAGGGCGAGTGGTGGGTTTACGAGATAAATCAGGACAAATGTACGCAGTGTGGTATATGCTCTGACTGGCTTGCGTGCGCAGCCATATTCAAGAAGAAGGACGAGCTTGCACCCAATGGAAGAGCAAGAGTGTACATCAACGACGCGCTGTGCGATGGATGCGGAGTTTGCGCAACGGTGTGTCCGTTCAACGCCATTGAGAAGAAGGTGATAAAATGAAGACGGGAATAGTGTTTGCCGGTGTTGGTGGCCAAGGTGTGCTCACCGCCTCAAGCATTCTGGGCATTGCAGCTCTAAAATCAGGTGTGAATGTGATAATGAGCGAGGTTCACGGCATGGCTCAGAGAGGAGGAGTTGTCGTGACGGAGATGAACATCGGAGACGCAAGAAGCCCGTTGGTGGGCAATGGCGAGGCGGATTTCATCGTTGGGTTTGAGCCTGTGGAAGCGTACCGCATACTGCACAAAGCGCGGAAAGGTGCGCATGTCATCGTGAACACGGAGCCAATAGTGCCCATAACCGCGTCCTT
>CAYRMJ010000059.1:5614-8545 GCA_964425415.1 uncultured Thermoplasmata archaeon
CTCTTACCCCCGATTGTGTACAGAGATTATATCAAAAGAGCATCTGAAATTGCTGATAGAATAAAAAAAGCGGATAGAGTGGTTGTAGTTTCTCACATTGATGCTGATGGAATAACTTCGGGGAGCATAGCATCTGTAGCTTTAGATAGGCTTGGAGTTGAGTATCGTGTAGATTTTGTCAAGCAGCTTGACGAAAATAAAATTGAAGAGCTGAAAGATGAAAATCCACCACTTGTTTGGTTCACAGACTTTGGAAGTGGAATGGTTCATCTAATGCATGGATTGAACGCAGTTATAACTGATCATCATGTGCCGAGCGCTTTGATGCCCGAGGTTCCTGTCAAATCCAGAAGCAATCTTGACTCTTTTTTCATGGAGGTCTCAAAGAACTCCGTGCTTCAGCTTAATCCACACCTATTTGGTAGAGATGGCTCCACAGATATCAGTGGTGCAGGAACCACCTATCTTGTTGCCAGAGAGCTAGATCCAAGAAACGTGGACTTGTCTGCACTTGCCATTGTGGGAGCAGTTGGAGATATGCAGGACAGCAAAGAGCTCAGACTCACTGGTGCGAATCGCATAATTTTAGCTGAAGGAAAAGAGCACGGTTACATTGATTACTTCATAGATGCGCGATTTTTCGGCAGAGAGACCAGACCCATATACAAAGTGCTTCAGTACTCCTCGGACCCAATACTTCCCACGATAACTGGAGATGAAAAGGCTGCAATAAGATTTCTCAAGTCTCATGGAATTCCCCTCAAAAGAGACAGGTGGCGGCGCTGGGTGGATTTGAGCATGGAAGAAAAGCGAATAATTTTGAGTGAACTGGTAAAGCTGATTCTAAGCATGAGCTACGGATATCAGTTTGCTGAAAGATTGATAGGAGAGGTTTATGTGTTAGTAAGAGAGAAGGAAGGCACTCCCCTGAGAGATGCAAAGGAATTCGCAACTCTGCTGAACGCTTGCGGAAGATATCTTAAGGCGGAGATAGGCTTTCAAGTGTGCAGAGGAGATAGAGACGAGTACTTGAAAAAGGCCCTTAATATGCTAAACAATCATCGGAAAAATCTGGTAGAAGGTGTGAATTTGGTGCGTGAAATTGGAATAACTAAGAGAGAGTACCTCGGGTACTTCCACGCAGGAGATAGAATAAATGAGAATATCGTGGGCATAGTTGCATCCATGGTTCTCAATGAGGAGAGAGATGAATTGCCCATAATTGCATTTGCAAACAGCGAGGATGGAAACATAAAAGTCTCAGTGCGAGCACCCAGAAGTCTGGTCAATAAAGGTGTGGATTTCTCAGTCATCATGAGAGAAGCATCGGCGATGGTTGGTGGCTATGGAGGAGGACACAACATCGCCGCTGGAGCGTCCATTCCTAAGGGAAAAGAAGATGAATTCATAGACATCGTGGAGAAAATGATTAAGAAACAGTTAGAGAAATGATTCATCTGCATGTCTTGTCCCAGTCCACATTCTCGCCCTTCTCCTTCTTCACCTTTTCCTCATCAATTTTTTCAAATTTCTTATCTTTATGACTGCCCGGCTCACTTAAATATCCGCGCTTTTTTGCCTGCCACTCAATTAAATCTATGAAAATGTGATAGAAGGGCATCATGAATATTCCGTACCACCGCTCTTCAAAGTAATTTTTAAGGATATTTTTGCCTTGTCTGATTCCATGCGTGAGGCACCTTTTAAGCAGCTCCATGTGTATATCGCTTAGCTTGTACGCTTTGAACCAATCTTTATCTTTGAGCAGTCCCATGGGTACAAAGAACATTGGCATTATTATGGCCTTGAAGTCCCAGAGGTCATCCACCAGTTCCAGAGTTTTGATTATGTCCTCTTCCTTCTCTTCTGGAAGCCCTGCAATTAGAGTCATGGCAGGCTGCATGCCAACGTCCTGCATTATGCCAGCTCCTTCAATAACTATCTCTGGCCATTTATCCGTGGAGAAGGGCTTTGCCTTCTGGGGCATTATTATCTTCGCAAGCCTCGGCGAGCCTGTTTCCACCCCTATTTCAGCGCCCCACCATGATTGATTCTCATCAATTATTATCTCTGCAAGCTTGTCCATCAGCTTTGAATCATGCTGGCCCTTCACGATTGCCGCCAGACTCGCATGGGCCCATACAATCTTTTTGTAATGCTTCTTGAAGAGCCTATGAAGTTTTATCAATTTTTCTTCATTTGGAATTATGTATGAGGGTGGCTTTGCTCCGTATAGAAGAACATCTTCACTGTGAATTATTCCGTTCTCCACTCCATTGCGCACATTCACCAAAATTTCCCTCTCAATCTTTTCAAATGGCATGTATCTCAGGGGCCTTAGAGTGACAGAGCAGAACTTGCAACCCCGAGGACAACCGCGCATGACCTCCACGAGACCGTTAACGCTTGGTAATTTAATTTCAGAAATTTCTTCAATTTTGGGGGATTCAGAGGGCTTAACAGTTAAAAATTTCGGAAGTTCTTCTCCATTCATAGCTTTTTTAACCAACTCTCCAACAACCAACTCACCCTCTCCATCAACCACCGAATCCACGCCCCACTCCTTCATCTTGTCTTCCCTGTACTTCCAGTGCCACGCTGCTGGGCCTCCCGCTATTATTTTAACTCCTCTTTTTTTCATTTCTCTAACTGCAGGAGAGTTCATCAGTCTTTCAAATGAGCGAGCATTGACAGTCTTTGTCTGAAATATTGATGCAAAGGTGCTGGATGGGGGTCCAAATCCAAAATAATCGTGGTGAGATAGAAGAAGAACCTTTGCCTCATCCATATGTTTATGAAGATGGTCCGGGTCTATTATGGCTGCATCGTAACCATCGTCTATCAACTTAGCCTCAATCTTTCTCAGTCCGTAGGGTGCCTCAAGAGGCCTCCCTTCACGGTCAACTATCTTCACCTTGGGAGCGAAGAGCC
>CAYRMJ010000060.1:0-2129 GCA_964425415.1 uncultured Thermoplasmata archaeon
GCTGCTGCAGCTGGTACGCTGTCTGTATGAGCACTGTTGCGGCAACGGCAGCCACTATAATCATGGCTATAAAGATTATCAGGGTGCCGATGCCCATCTCTCCTTTTTCTTTCTTATTCCATACCTTCTTCATTTTTCATCACCTCGGGGTTTTCGGGAGTTTTTCTCCCAGTATGTAATGAGGAGGAAGTGGTTTAAAAATATTTCGAAGTTATTGTATAAAAATGATTTGAAAATTTAATTCTCAGGGATGATAGTCAGAGCAGAATCATTCCCTACGGGAGAGTATGAACAATACGACCACTATTACCGCAGCAACAACGATTATGTACATCCAGTAGCTCATAATCCACTGTATTATACCTCCATTTTCACCGCCATTAATATTTACGTATACTTTGATTATACCTCCAGAGTAGTTAAGGAATATGGTAATGTTTTTAGTTTCCATAGGAAGATTTTTTGGAACTATTTTCAATGTTACAATCTTTCCAACGGGCACGAGAACAGTAGTTAGATTAGTATAATTTTTTCCGTCATATTGAATTATCCATGTGGTCTTTTTAATTCTCTTCGGCTCAACGTTCACAAGTTCAGGAACATTTCCCCAATTTTCCAAGCTTAAAATTACGATATTTCCGCTCGTTTTTGATTGAACTTTAATTCTGTGAACCGGTGCAATTGAGATGATTATGGGCAAAGAATAAAGGCTAATGTTTCCGCAGGTAATATTTAGAAAGAGTGTGTGGGCACCCGCAGTGAGGTTCTGTGGAATCACCAAGGTCAAATTTACCCTCTTACGATGATTTAAAGGCACAAATATAGAATAATTGCTCAGCATAGCATACCTTGATAGTTCTCCACCTATCTTCAATGTGTACAAATCGTTGATGTTTCCATCATTTGCCACTAATACCGTAAAATTGGATCTTAGAGAATCACCACTCTTTGACACAATAGTGGCCACTGCGCGATGAACGGGTGCGACGATAATTTCAGTTATGGCGATTCTCACTGCACCATTTTCAGATATTACTTCCACACTTATGTTTGATTTTTGAAAAGCCAATGTTCCATTGGGTACATATACCATTAGTTTTGCAGTGTTGTACGCTCCAGCACTCACATTCACAGTTTCATTAAGCACTTTGCATAGCCACTTGTGTGTCTTCACGCTTAATTTGTATGTGGTGTTTATGTCTCCGATGTTCTCTATTCCAATGTTGTAATAACTATACATTCCGGGCCGAATGTAAAGAATTTTTGGGTATGTTAAAGTGAAATTGTAGGTTGGAACTACATTAATTTCAATTTCAAACTCTTTAGTTATGTTTGATCCTGAAACAACTTTCAAAGAAATGTTATGTGTCCCGAGAGTTGCACTGGAAAATGCATGGACCGTGAAATTCATCACCGCATAATGTTGGGGAGCAACAGAGACTGTGATATTATCGGGAAATATTGTTATATTTTTGCTCAAATTCAAAAACTTCAGAGTATAGTTATCTCTCCAGTTTCCTGTATTGGTTATACTCACAGACAATGCTGAATTTTCTTCGCGTGAAACTTCAATTTTTGAAGGAACACTAATGGAGAATGAAAATGATTTTACAAAATACTCCTTTGTAAATACATTATCAGATTCGTTGGTTTCTAGCACTTCGTTGTCAGGATCAATTAAAAAGGTTATTTTATGAAGCCCGGGCGATAGATTAATGTAAAACAATTTACTGAGTTTTTTATCCAAATTTATCAATCCATAGTCTGTAAGGTTATTATCAAGCAAGATTTTATATTCAACAGAAGAGATGTTGAATAAACTGGTCAAAGTTGCATTTAAGGTTGTGTTTCCTTTATAGTTAGATTCAATCACTAAATTTTCAATTTTGATATTTGTAAATTTGGCTGCTCTCATCATCAGATTAGTTGTTCTATTCTTAGTTGAGGTCCACAGCACAGCCAAGCTTTTGGCTCCAATTGCTAACTGCGGATTTGTTGCATTTCTCACACTAATAGTTATCGTGTTAAAATCTGGTGTGCCATTTTGATAGAAAACTCCAAATTTTATGTGTGCGTCACCCTGCCAAACAACAATAACATGATCATCATAGCCCTGCAATTCAGGATAA
>CAYRMJ010000060.1:2229-8155 GCA_964425415.1 uncultured Thermoplasmata archaeon
TCATCAAGCCAAATAACTGCAGAGCTATCAGAGCCCGTAGAAACTATAACCGGTCTGGTTGAATTGTGTGTTTTTGGGGACAATGTCACGGGAGTCTGCACAAATTCGCCTTTTGAATTCATTTTGCTGTACATCACAACCCAATGTCCAGATTCAAATTCCTGCCAAACAATTTCTATGTTTTCATCACTATCCATAACTATTTTTGGATTTGTGCAATTATCATGTGTAAGATACAAATCCTTCGGACCTATCACGATTGATATGTTCTCATCGCTGTACTCAATTTTGGAGAAGTAGAGATTCCACTTCTTTCCATCATATCTTTGCCAAACTAAATAAACAAAATCACCCCATGATGCAATGGTGGGATTGATATCAGCACCTTCAAAATCAGTTATACGCGAATCATTTACTAATTTAAATCCTGAGTCGGTTAATTTTGCATAGTAAATCTCCCAATTACCATTTCTTTTATCCTCCCAAGCAACATCGTATGTATCTCCATTTGAAGAAACAACAGGGTTTTTCGCAGAATTGCTCCATGTTACTTGCTTAATTGCAGTCCATAGCATGTCATCTCTAACCGTTTCTCCTCCCAAACTCTTTTGTGCGAAGTTGTCTCCCTTTATAATATTGGAATGTGGTATAAAACCTATGAGCATGAAAACAATAAAAAACACTGAAATTTTTAGCATGGTGCACACCTCACACTATTTTTCCCTCCAATCTGTGCGATTCACCCTTTGAGTCATCCATATCCACGATCATGTGATTCTCTTCAAAGTTCAGAACCGCTTTGAAGTTCTCAATTTTTGATATGTACTTAACCCTCTTTCCAACCTTTGTCTCACAAAGCAAACCCATATCTGCAAGCATCTTTACTCTACGATAGCATACGGACAGTGGTATCTCCAGCTTTTTGCTAAGCTCCCTTATGCCCATTGGCCTTTCAGAAGCACCCATAAGAATTTGCGATGAGTATTGATCCAGAATCACGCTGAGTATATCCATCGCCTCAAGTTCCATATTTGATTATTAATCAGAAGGCATATCAAATTTACGCATTAAATTTATATTTTTATTTCAATCATTAATCTTCAAAGCTCATATTCAATTGAGAGTTTCATCTGGATGAATCGGTTGTGATTATCTTATTAGAAATTTGAAACGAAATTCTTTTAAGTATACTATCCAATATTTGCATCATGGGTCCAGAAATTGATAAAACTGCACTTGGAGCGGTGCTGATGGACGATTACAATCTGAAAATTTTGGCTGCAACAGCTTTAAAGCCTATGTCTGTGAGAGAAATTGCGTACAGGTTTGATATACCTTTAGCAAGTGCCTACAGAAAAATAAAAGAGCTGGAAGGTTTTGGACTCATAAAAGTTGAGGAGACGAGGCTAACAAGAGATGGAAAGAGATACAAACTATATCGCTCACAAGTGGAGAATTTTGAAGTTACATATCATAAAAATACATTGAAAATCAAATTGCACATAAAATGGAAAGAGCCTGAGGTCATTGAAAAGAGCATAATTGCTCCCGCATGATTACAGAGCTTTTACAAGGTGCCTCACTGTTAGTAGCACACTATCCTCGCTGCCATGCACATATCTCCATCCGTACGACTTTATTTTGTCTATGGACAGAAGCATCTTCGGTACATCGCCTTTCCACCCTCTCTTTCCGCCTGTAAATTTATATTGAACATTTTCCAAGCCCATTTCCTCAACCACTATATCCGCAATTTTTCTTACATTTATCCAATCATCACTGCCTATGTTGAATATCTCCACATCACTCTTTCTATTTTTGTATCCAAACATTATTGCATCAACGCAATCCTCCACATACAAATAAGATTTTGTCTGGGTGCCATCTCCCAATATCTCAAGCTCTCTCGGATTGTTTTTGAGTTTCATTATGAAATCGTAAATCACGCCATGCGTACTCCGAGGACCAACTATATTCGCAAATCTGTATATCACAGCCTGCATGTCAAAAGTGTGTGCGTATGAGGTTATAAAAGCCTCGGCACCGAGCTTTGAAGCACCGTATAGTGATATGGGAATCAATGGCCCATAATCCTCGGGAGTTGGTATTTCCTTCGCTTCACCATAAACTGTGGATGTGGAAGTGAAAACCAGATCTCGCACTTGATTAAGGCGCATCGCCTCAAGAACATTGTAAGTGGCTTTGACATTCTGCTCAAAATGCACGCGCGTGTCATGAGCTCCGAGTCTCACATCTGGATTGGCAGCTATATGATACACAACATCAATATCTTTCATCTCCCTGTTCAGTGTTTCAAAATCAAGGAGATCAGCTTCCACAAATTTGAATTTATCATTTCCAAAGTGCTGCTCTATAAACTCCTTCTTTCCTGAGCTGAGATTGTCATAAACTACAACCTCATTGCCCTCCTTCATCAGTCGGTCCACTATGTGGCTCCCGATGAACCCGGCTCCGCCCGTCACCATTATTCTCATTTTTCTCACCTCTCAACCAGTGTGCAGCAAGGATAAACACTGCCACAAATATAATAATTCCCACCACCACGAAGAAGAGTGCGGGCATGCTCTGAAACGAGAAAACTGCCAGATATGTAGTAAATCCAATAAGAAATGTACCAAACAGAGAACCGAAAATTATTGCATAGAGGACCTTGTGTGGATGCATGCCCAAAACACGCCCAATAACAGTTGCACCCACCCCGCCTGAGCCCTGAAATGGAAATGCTACAAACAGAGCAAGGCCTGTGTACGCAAGCTTACTTATGTACTGATGCTTCTCCCACTTCTCCTTGCCTATCTTCTCAAGCTTGATTATGTATGTTCCAAGAAATGGAATCATTTTAATCAAATCCCAGTTCCACATCATCCAAAGCCCTACAAAAGAATCTACAAACGCTATGCTTAGAGCCGTGATAGGTACGCTCCATATTCCATAATAAGATTTTAGAAGCAGAACTCCTGCTGGAACCATGCTCTCCTTGCCTGCCGGGGGAATGAGATATAGAAATGTAATGGTTATGAATCCCACATTTAATTTAGGGGGGAGAAGATAATATGCTATACCTACAAAAGCCACATAAAGAAACCAAGGAAAGAAAAAGTAAAATACAGTTTTCCAGCTTTTAAACTGTCTTGCAAACTCCTTTGAACGCATAAGCTCCGCCACAAACTTCTCAGTGAAACTCACGGAATCACCACTAATGCATAGTGGTCCTTCTGAAATCTGGAGATGTTTATTATTTCCTCTATTCTAAACACTTCCTCTATAGTCCTCTTTGTTTTTTTCATTATTTCCTTTGGTGATTTGCGCATGTCAATGGTTCTGGTTTTTAACATTAGTATTCCAAAGTTGGGATTGAAAAATTCCATATTTTTGATGAAAATATCAACCTGATCTCTCTGAGATATATCCTGATACAGCACATCCACAGAATCAACATATATTCCGAACTTCTCAACATTTCTTGCATCTTCAAGAATTGGATATATGTTTTCTCGCCTCTCAGATAGGGAAACAAGCTTTCTCATGGATATGGGGGATATCTCCACCGCCCATACATCTTTTGCAATATCAGAAACATGACTCACCGTAGTTCCGGTGGAAGCACCCAAGTACAGCACACGAGAATCTTTGAATGGAAAATTTCTGAGCTTTAAGTGCATTGCAGCGCTGAGTTTACTGCGCGTTGGATTCCAAAAGTGCATATAACCGCTCCGCTCTTTTATGACCTTCTCCCCATAAACAGAATTTTTATCTTTGGAATATGTGTAATAATGCCTTCCATCGGTGTATACGCCGGGATACTTTGATTTCTTCATTACGGATTTGTATGGGTGTGGCGTATTTATAACTTTTGAAATGTGGTAGATATGGAAAGGAGAAGTTTTATCTTAACTTATGCATTAATCCCTTTATGCAGACTGGTTTTGAGATTATGGATTACGATAAAAATCTTAAAATGCTATGGGTAAAGAGAATGCTCGCAGCATTGGTTGACGTGGCTATAACAACACCCATCGCATTTTTTATTATGTTTTTCTTGCATCCTATGTCGTATATGGACATGCTTTACATATTCTTAATGCAGGGACCTGTTTGGTATGTGTATTCGGTGATTTTTGATATCATTTCCGGAAAGACCGTTGGTAAGTACATATTCAAAATAAGGGCTGTAGCGTTTGTGGGAAAACTAAGCATAACTCAGGCGTTAGTCAGAAACCTCACAAAATTGAACTCCATAATAGCGTTATCAGATGCTATAGCAGGACTTAGCACAGAAGGCGACCCAAGGCAGCGATACTCTGAACGCATAGTGGACAGCTTGGTTATATCGGAAATGAAAATAAAGAGAATGCGCTCTTTCCAAGGAGTGAAAAAGAAGAAAGAGGAGCTTATACTTCCCTAATTTCTCTGTGAAATCTTAATATAACACATCTTCATGGGGGCTTGAGGTGAGAAAAATGGAGAAGAAGAGAGTATTAATACTAGGAGCAGCAGGTAGGGACTTCCACAACTTCAATGTGTTTTTCAGAGACAACCCCAATTATGAGGTGGTTGCGTTCACGGCAACGCAGATACCGGACATTGAGGGTAGAGTGTACCCACCAGAACTTGCAGGAAAACTTTATCCGAATGGCATACCCATCCTCGCAGAGGAGGATATGGAAAAAATCATAAAGGAAAAAAATGTGGATGTTGTTGTTTTCGCGTACAGCGACGTGCCCCACGAGCACGTAATGGACCTCGCATCAAGGGCGCATGCCGCAGGTGCAGATTTCTGGCTTCTTGGACCGAATAGCACGATGATAAAGAGCACCAAGCCCGTGATTGCCGTGACGGCAGTGCGAACGGGCAGCGGAAAGAGCCAAACATCAAGGAAGGTGTTCCGCCTTCTGAGGGAGAAAGGCCTAAAAGTTGTGTCCATAAGGCACCCCATGCCATACGGAGATCTGGTGAAGCAGAGAGTGCAGAGATTCGCATCTTACGAGGATCTGGATAAAAATGAATGCACAATTGAGGAGAGAGAAGAGTACGAGCCATACATAGACATGGGCGGCGTTGTGTATGCGGGAGTGGACTACGAAGCGATTCTGCGAGAAGCGGAGAAAGAAGCGGATGTTATCATATGGGATGGCGGAAACAACGATTTTCCGTTCTACAAGCCGGACCTGTGGATTGTCGTGGCTGACCCGCACCGCCCCGGGCACGAGATGAAGTATCATCCTGGAGAGACGAACTTCAGGGCTGCAGACGTGATAATAATTAACAAGATGGACACTGCAAACCGCGATGACATACAGGAGATATTTGACAGCATTGAGAAGGCAAATCCAGATGCAATAGTGATAGAGGCCGCCTCACCACTCTTCGTGGATGAGCCTGAAAAGATAAAAGGAAAGAGAGTTCTCGTGGTGGAAGACGGGCCTACATTGACGCACGGAGGCATGGGCTATGGCGCAGGATACGTCGCTGCAAAGAGATACGGAGCAAAGGAGGTAATAGACCCCAGACCCTACGCTGTTGGTTCAATAATTGACACATACAAAAAGTACAACCATCTGCACCTAATTCTTCCAGCAATGGGATACGGAAAGAAGCAGATGAAGGAGCTTGAGGAGACGATAAACAACGCTGATGTGGATGTAGTGGTCTCAGGAACACCGATTGACCTGAACCGAGTGGTGAAGGTGAACAAGCCCATAGTGCGCGTGCGTTACGAACTGGACGAGATTGGCAAGCCGGATTTGGAGGACGTGCTTGGCGAGTTCCTGAAGAAGCACAACCTTCTCTGATTTTTTATTTTGTTTTTAAATGAAGATTTATAAATTAGAAGAAGGGAGAAAATTATTTTATTTTTCTCAAAGAAATAGCCAATGCGGCAAGTAGGAGCACGGCCATTATAAAC
>CAYRMJ010000061.1:0-7996 GCA_964425415.1 uncultured Thermoplasmata archaeon
CCCCGGGATGTCCCGATTGCGCAGCGTAAATCATCTTTATGCTCCAGCGCCGGATATCATTTGCTATTCTCTTTAATTCTCTCACTTTTTCAGAATCAATTGCTGGCATGATGCGTGGAGTATTTCAATGTTGCATATTAGGGTTTTCCTATCAACTCCTGATACGCGTCGCACACATCCTTGAATCTACAATTTTCACATTTCTTTTCAGAAGGATTAACTGAAGGAATCAGAGTTCCTCTTGAGATGAGGTACAGTTTTTCAAAGACCTCTGCTACTTCCTTCTCATGATGTTTTTCAAACCCTTCACGAAACATCTCTTTTTTTGTAAGGCTATTTCTAACCACACCAACTATTTTCCTGTCTAATTTGTGAGAGTCTCTGAAGATCAGCGCATAGCCCCAAAGCTGCATAATTGAACTCAAATAAGCCCTCTCACTGGTTTTATCTTCTATAATTTCCACATGGTCTGGATAAATGAAGAGCATATCCATCCTGCCACCTACCTGAAATCTCCGGTACTTTTTATACACGGGCACTTCTCTGTATGAGAATGCTTTCTTCTCCTCCTTCGCCACCTTTAAAGCTTCTTCTATGCTCATCTCAACTTCAACCAGCTCCTCGTGCTCTTTCTCCAGATTCATATGGGCTGTTGTTCCAGCAATCATATTTTTGGTGGGTGGCACCCGATATCCCTTCACTTCACTCAGGTAAATCTGGTAAGGGCAATAATAGTATGTGTTTATCCAGCTTATTTTGATGTACTTCAACTCGTATGTGAAGTTTCTATTTTTGATCGGTGGCTCTTTTGCAGCAATTATCCTCATCTATTTCACCTCAGCATCTTATGCCATTCATCACATCTTCAAAGTTCTCATTTAGATACGGTGGCGCCACATAAGCCACTATGACACTCTCGTATTCTTGATTGCAGAAGAATGCGCCAAAGTACAATTTCACCGTGTCAGGACGAAAGAAATGCTCAAAGTTAAGATACTTCAAGTGCACATCATAGTAAGCCATAACTACCGTGTGGTTTGATATTGTTGCTTGCACCTCCTCTCTATAGACAAGGTCTATATCCGCATTGTACCTTTTTTTGGTTTCATTTTCAATTATGCCCTCCATTGCTCTGAGAATTTTGCTGTATGTACTATGTGGCAAAAATGGAGTGCGCACAGTGGCTACAAGAAGTATGCCCGGTGCAGCGCTTTCTCTTATATATATTCTGTACACAACATAAGGCAGAGTACTGTAAGTTTGCTCCTTTTCAAGGTGATACTCTTTGTTGTCTACATAAGCGGGATTTACAGGATACGAAAAGAATGCTACATAAACTAATCCCACCGCAAGATATGCAAGCACGCCGCTCATGAGCTTGACCCAATTCATAGCAAAACCCCCATGACATAAATTATTAACGCAACTATAATAAACAATGCAAATTTAATAGCTTTGCTCTTCCTGTGGCTATTTATAAACGCATGCAAGCCGCCAAAGCCAATAATTGAAAAAGCTATGGGTAGTACCAAGGATCCGGGAAATCCGTAAGCTACAGCAATAGCCGCAAGAATAGTGTATATACCCGAAGCCACTCCGTAGTATTCCTCAATCTTACGCTCTCTCAACAGCCAGTATCCATTGTGAGCAAGTATGGGCACAGAGGTTGATGCAAGTATGAACACACCAAAGTTCATAATAGCCATAAGAATTTGCAAAATACTTAAATTTTCCCCCGTTTTCAGCAACGGTTATATACCTCGCTTGTGTATCAGATTTTGTGCCCACAGAAATCAAAAGGAAGCTCGTACTTTTAGGAGATGCAGCCGTGGGAAAGACATCATTAGTCAGAAGATTTGTGTATAATCAGTTTAGCGATGAGTATGTGGAAACCATTGGCACGCGAGTGAGCAAAAAAAATATGAATATTGATGTTGAAGGTGAAGTGTTCAACATCTCTTTAGTTATATGGGACGTGCTCGGCCAGCAGGATTACACTAAGGTTCAGCAGGCGGCATTTCGCGGAGCAGATGGAGCACTTTTTGTATGTGATCTAACGCGAAAGAAAACCCTTGAAAGCATACTTTATTACTGGATTCCTACTCTCCAAACTGTTGTGGGTGTTCCGGGAGTGCTGCTGGCCAACAAGCGGGACCTTGGGAACTGGGAAATTACAGAGAGAGAAATAAAAGAGTTCAGCAAGATTACAGGATTGCCCTACTTTCTAACCAGCGCTAAAACTGGAGAGAATGTGGACATAGCATTTGCAGAAATATCCAAACTTATGCTCCAGTATTTTCCAGTAAGAACCAAAGATGAAACGAATATAGAAATTAAAAACTCACGCGAAGTTCTGGATTACATTATCCGAGATTTTTGCACAACTCACGGAAACTGGAATGAAGGCATGTCAATAATAGAAGCTAATGTAAGAGCGCTGGGAATAGACATAAAATCTCCTGAGCCTGTGCAACTTCGGGCTTTGATTGACAAACTATATAAATTGGAACTTTACTCTCTGGGAGAAAGCAAAGCGAGAGAGAAGATGATTAAGCGCCTTGGTGTTTTGCACACAATTGAATCAAAGGGTGTTTAGCTCCTCTCTGCATTTACGGGCCCACATTTTTATTCCGTGCTCTCTGAACAGCTTCTCTGCCTTCTCAAGGTACTCCTTTGCGTTTTTATATTCCCTCTTCCCTGCCCACATTAATCCATACTCATAGTAAGTTCTAGCGAGTTCAACCTCGTTGTTAGAAACCGTGAAATAACGGAGTGCTTTAGTAAATTCTATAACTGCCTGCCTGTAATTTTTACGTTCTCTGTGAATCATGCCCTTCACTCTGCGAGCCTTCATCTCCAAGTCCTTTGAACCAAGTTCCTCCGCAGTATGTATTGCCTCATCTGCATACTCCTTTGCCACATCAAAATTTTTAATCAATACATATATCTCACTGAGAGTTATCAGCGATTCCACATACCCAACCCTATCCACATTTTTTATAAGTTCCATAGCCTTATTTGCCATCTGCAACGCATACTTTACATTTCCACGAATTGCATAAATCTTCGCGATGTTTATTAATGCATGGGAGGATGTGCGCTTGTCTCCAATCTCTCTGCTCAACTTGAGGCAGCGCGTGTATGTTTTAACTGCGCCGTCCATATCGTCCATCAAAAACATAATATGAGCCATGTTGTTCAACACGCCAGCCATCACACTTTTTTGATCAATTTTCTCGCATATCTCCAAACTCTGCTTATAATAATCAAGCGCCACATCCAGCTCGCCTCTCTTAAAATGAAGATTTCCCAAGTTACTCAGAATAGTGGCTATTCCAAATTTATAGCCCACATTTTGCATAACTTTTAAGCTTGAGCGATAAATGGTCAGTGCCTTTTCATAATCTCCCAAAGCAAGATATATATCTCCAATCTTTGAAAGCACAACAGCCATCTCCTTCATGTCTCCAAACTCTTTAGCAATTTGCAAAGCGTTTGTGTAGTACTTTCTGGCCCGTTCATAGTCTCCAAACTGCTGATGTATATTTCCCACATACTTCAGAATATCTGCAATATCGCTCTTAGTATCCTTTGAAGGTGCAAATATTTTCAGGGCGTTTTTAAATAGAGATAGTGCGTCTTCGTACTCACCCATTGCAAATTTGATGTATCCAATCTCCTTGTATATGCGCCCTCTTTCAATAGGATAGCGATTTCCAATCTCTTTTTCCGATTCTTTTAAAATGCTCATTGCCACCTCATAGTTTCCTTTCCTGTAATAAATATCAGCGATCTTTCTCTTAATTCTTGCTTTTATTAAATCATCATCGCTCAAATCCATCGCTTCTTTGTATTTTTCTTCGGCAATCGCATAGTTGCCCAGGTCCACCATTATATCTCCCATTTTCTCAAGAATATCAGAACGGACAGCTTTATCTTCAACTATTTCAAGAGCACGTGAGTAAAATCTCAACGCCTCATCATTTGCGTAGTTCTTTCTCGCTCTCTCTCCCAACAATATGAGGTACTTAATTGCTTTTTTATCTCTTGCCTCATAATAATGATGCGCCAAAACATTGATTACGGGTTCAATATTTTCCCGATTCATCTCGTAAATTATATCACCTATTATGCGATGGTATTTCCTTCTGAGCTCATCAATTAACTCGTTGTATATCACCTCTCTAATTATTGAGTGCTCAAACCTGTACTTTCCATCGTAAATGTAAATCAATTTATGCTTTCTATATATATTATTCAATTTCTTCAATATCTTTAGTTCGTCCATTCCTGTTCCAAGAGATAAAATGACCGTGTCAAACTCCTCGCCCACTACGGACGCAACATCAAGAATCTCACGCTCCTCATCGCTCAACCTCTCCAACCTTCTCTTTATAAGCTCATAAGCACGCTTGGGTATTGTTATTCTCTCCGCATCAGGCTTGAGCTTCCACCTTGTACCATCATGGTATATATTCCCGTCGTTGAGAAGAAGCTTGATAATTTCTATAACAAAGAGAGGATTGCCACCGCTCTCTCTAAATATTTTCTCACCCAAACGCTCTTCAAAATCACCCAAAATGCGGCTTATCAATATCATCGTATCCTCTTTCTTGAGTCTAAGCAATCCGATAACAGAAACTGAGCGATCCATCGCAAGGTTGTTCAAAGTGATTTCCAAAGGGTGCAGCTCGCCGCTTCTTGAGGGAATTATCTCCTCAGGACGATAAGTACCAACAATGAGTATTCTGTTGTTCCTCGTGTTTCGGGACAGATAATAGAGAAAATTGAGAGATGTCTGATCAGCCCACTGTAAATCATCAATGAATATGAATAGCGGTGAACGCTCCGATAATCTTTGCAGTCCCAGAAGAAGATTGTCAAACAAATTTTCCTGCACTATGCTTGGCTCACCCGCCAAGTACTTTCCATCGTACTTTTTTGAGGTTATAAACCACTCTATTTCTGGTTGTGCTTTTTCAGCAACTTCCATATCCCCGTGCCAGTCTGCAAATTTTTTCTCCATGTTGGCCAGCACTCTTTTCATATCTTCAATTAAAAACTCGTTTGGCTCACCGCGAATAACCGTTGCTATTGAGAGCGTCCCAGTGGACTGAATTAGTATGTTGTAGTCACCATAGCTTAAAGAGTTCAGCGTGGCATTTTCTTCGGTGTCCATTATTCTCATTGAATCTTTAACGAAGGCTTCTATGGCTTTTAGCATTCCTGCAAAAATATCCGGATCAAGATTGGTCTCGTGCCGCTCAGCCTTCGCAATAACAAGTCCGGAAGAATCCATTAAGTATGCGGATATGACCATCGGCGGTGGCTTGTTGGATAGCAGATGCTCAAGATTGGCACGTTTCAACGCACTTTTAAAAGGAAACAACGGCTCTAAATTTTCTGGAATGCACTGGCCTCTTATTACTCGGTAATTGTAATTTTGTGCCTTTTTTATTACCTCTTCCACTATTCTGGTTTTACCTATGCCAGCCTCGCCTGACACAAATAGAGTGTGTCCTTTCCCAGATGCAACTCGCTCAAGATGCTCCTGCATCGTCCGCATCTCGTCCTTGCGGTCTACCAGTTCTATATTTTTGAAGTTTACCTCAACCACAGCTTTACATTATTGCAGTATTTGATAAAATAGTTTTTGATTGGGTAAAAAATGGGAGAAATTCATAGTTTTCTTAGTATGGCCACACCTGCAATCATAGTAAATGCAAAAGCCATGGCCCAATCGGATAGCTCAGGAACGGTGGAATTGGTTGTAGCTATTACTATGTGCGATGTATCACCCCTGCTTTTAGTTGAGTCCCAGTTCATGTACGCAACATATATGTTGCCCGATGAGTCAAAAGCTATTGAGGCAAGGTGAGCGAATGCGTTTCCTGAGAGCGGATCTGATAGTGTTTCAATGTCCCACCCTGTGGCTGTTTGCTGTGCAAACTGAATGCCGCTCTGTCCATCAATATTGTACGCAAGGGTTATGGTGCCATCCAATGAAGTAGTTGCATAAATGGGACCACCGGGATTGTTATCACGAGTATCAATGTAAGTTCTGGTCCATGTCCCGTTTTTATTTCTAACCCATTGAGCCACATAGCTGTTCTGGGAGTTGTATTGATATTCATCGTAAACATGGGGTACGCCGGTGGAGTTGAAGGCGAGCTTTGCCACATAATCATCATCGCTTGAGCTAAAGTTCTCTATCGGAGAGAAGGTTACGCCGTTGAATTCTGTGTATTTTAGATAGTAAATTTTATTAGAGGAACTGCTAAACATATCATATATCAAAATGCCAACCTTGGTAGAATTATAAACGGCAAGATCTCCATAAAGCCCGTGAGAGCCACTTTCCTTAATAACAATCTGCGGAGATGTCCAATGCCCAGTGGTTCCTGTTATAAGGTACAGTGCATCTTCCGGATTTTGAGTTATGTTTAAACAGCATACCTGAAACAGTATGTAAAAAGTGCCATCGTAATACTTTGCAATCAATGGTGGTGCAGTAGTACCTGTATTGCTCACTAAACTTCCCTGCCAAACAATTTCAGTATGCCATTCTGAGCCGTCGTAATATGTGTGATTGAGATATCCATTAACTTTGTTTGAGTCCTCTGTATAATAAAACACATGCGGTTCATTGTTTACCACGGACATTGAAATCATGCGGTAACCCGCACCGCTTCCAGTAGTGGACATAGTTGCACGCATTATATTCTTGCTGTGCCATTGTGTGCCATCGTACCATGTCACATTTATGTTGTAAGTATCGCTTCCATCCACATAAGCCACCCAAATCTTACCATCTGAGCCAACACCTACTGATGGTGAGCGAATCTCCAAGCTTCCTTCTGCAGGACTTATTATGTATTTCCACGTGTGCGCCTGCACGGCACCTCCAGCGAACGCAGAACTGGCTAAAAGTGCCAGCAGTATTGTCGCTATTCCAATCAACACGATGCTCCTCATCATAATCACCCATTATGCAAATAGATATCAAATTATTTAAGATTTTTTAATATCATTTGTGGATGCCTAAATGATTTTTAGCAATGCACAAAATTTAATTTGAAATCATCCATGCGGGGCCCATGAAACTCTTTGGCACCAACGGAATACGCGGGGTAATTGGCGAGGAATTCACTCCTGAGTTCCTGGCGAGGATTGGCATGGCCATTGGCTCGTACCTGAACATCGGGGCTAATGTTGTTCTCGGCTCGGATACACGAGTATCGGGGGACATGGTGAAAAACGCCGTTGTCTCAGGGCTTCTGGCCACGGGGGTGAATGTGATAGACATAGGCACTGCTCCCACTCCTGCGATTCAGCTCTACACGAAGAATCACGGGGATTTTGGAGTGGCAATTACCGCATCTCATAATCCCCCGGAGTTCAACGGAGTGAAGGTCATCGGTGGAGATGGCACAGAGCTGCCCCGAGAGGAGGAGGAGAGAATAGAAAAAATATTCTTCTCTGAAAAGTTCAGGAGGGTTAAGTGGGGCGAGGTTGGAAAAATTAAAGCGAAGAAGGATGCAAACGAGGAGTACATACGGAGAATCCTATCGCTGGTGGATGCTGAGAAAATAAGAGCCGCTGGCTTCAATGTGGTTATTGACTGCGCCAACGGAGCTTCCTGCTTCACCTCACCATACCTGCTTGAGATGCTCGGCGTGAGAGTTGTATCCCTGAACTGCCAGCCAGATGGCCGCTTCCCCGGACACGAGAGCGAGCCGAAGCCGGAGAATCTGGGAGATATTATATCATTCATGAAAAGCGGCGAGTTTGACCTTGGAATAGTGCATGATGGCGATGCAGACCGCGTTATATTCATTGATGAGCGGGGCAATTTCATCACTGGAGATAAGAGCTTGGCGATAGTGGCTAATTACATCCTGAAAGAAGGGGATCTCCTCGTGACTCCCGTGAGCTCATCCATGGCCCTTGAGGACATTGCGAGGAAGAGAGGAGCGAAGGTTATATACACTAAGGT
>CAYRMJ010000062.1:0-7924 GCA_964425415.1 uncultured Thermoplasmata archaeon
TAAGCGGTGCGATGCGGTATTCCCCCATGCTCCAATGGGTGGAGTGCCTGAAAAAAATAAAAAGGAGGCAATCGGCAATGAATGAAAAAAGAAAAAGTCTGAAAAGGATTATATTGGTGACCATAGTGCTGGGAGCTATGGTATTGGGTAGTTTTTCAGTGCTTGCCAGCAACGCTATGGCAGAAACGCCAAGGGCACAGAGTGGTAATTCCACATTGATCATTGCTTTTCAGCAGGACATTCCCAATCTGAACTACTTCGACCCTAACACAAATACGGTGTGGAAGTCGGATGCCATAGGTTGGGGTTGGGATTCCCTTATGGGTTATACCCCGGACTTGACTCCATACAAGGCATTGGCAAAGGACGTGAAGGCGGACAGCACTGGCCTTAATGTTACAGTAACCATTAGGCAGGGTGTGACCTTCCAAGACGGAGTAAAGATGACTGCTGATGATGTGGTGTTCTCTTATGAGGCCCTTGCTCAGAATCAGCAGTTCAAAGATAGCCTTAGCTGCTTGTGGTGGCAGCAGCCCAAGTGGAATCTGTGGAATAATACGGGTAAAACCCATGTGGGTGTAGTGAAAGTAAATGATTATACTGTGGAGTTCCATCTTGCACGTCCATATCCGCTGTTTTACTTTGAGACCTTAGGCCTGCCAATACTTCCAAGTCATATTTGGCAGAAGCACACGAAATCTGCAGGGATTGCAGATAGCAACGATTTCATATTGGACTATTCGTACGGCAAGGACAGTTCTCAGATGGATGCAACCATTGGAACTGGCCCCTTCAAAGTAGTGAAGTGGGAGCCGCAGAACTACATAATTATAAAGAGATATGACAACTATTGGGGCAAGAACTTCAAAGTTCTGTGGCAGGGCAGAGAATGGTCCATGTTTCCAGCAAATGTGACTGAAATAGAGTTCAAGATATACAATACATTGGATACTGCGGTGCTTGCTCTTAAAAAAGGTGAAGTGCATTATATTGATTGGAGCATTCCGCCTGGATATTACAACCAGTTACAGACTGACCCACGTATAGGTTCACAGGTTGTGGATGATCAGGGTTTCTTCTATCTGGCGTTTAACATGAGAAAAGCTCCGGAGAACGACCTTGCTTTCAGAGAAGCTGTGGCTCATGCAATCAATAAAGATTACATCGTAACTACTCTTATGCAGGGTTATGGCACTAAGGGAACTGTGCCAATCTCCATAACCTCTGGTGCTTATGTTAATACATCAGCAATACCACCAACTTATGATTTGCAAGCAGCAAAAACTGTTCTCAGCAAAGCAGGATACAAAGATGTTGATGGAGATGGATGGATAGATACTCCAACTGGAAAGCCAATTCATGAGGTAATATTGACTCCACCTAAGGATTACGATCCAATCAGAGCAGAGGCAGGAATAATGATACAGAATAATTTACAAAAAATACATCTAAATGTCATGAGTAACCCTACAGACTTTGACACTATTGTTAGCAAAGCGTTTGTGCAGGTTAGCTTTGATATGTACATTCTTGGATGGGCTGTTGGCTCATTCCCTGAGACTTATCTTAAGGACTTCTTCTATAGCAAAGATGCTGCACCTGTTGGTTATAACACTCCCGGATACAGCAATCCTAAAGTGGATAAGCTGCTTGATGATATAGAAACTCAGATGGACACCCAGAAGAGGATACAGGAAGTCAAAGATGTAGAGGGTATATTGGTTCATGACCTGCCGTACGATACTTTGTACTACAGGAAGAATATAATGGCATACAGAAAGGATATTTGGCAAGGTTGGGTGCCTGCATTCGGAACAATATATAACAGCTTTAGCCTTGGTCAGCTGCATCATCCAAGCGGCGGAAGCGGCGGCGGAAGCGGCGGAAGCGGCGGCGGAAGCGGCGGAGGACAACCAAGCGTGGTATATGGGAAATACAATGGGGCAGCTTTGCATATGTACATCCCAGATTTCGCGTACGCAGGGAAGGGAATTAACGGCATCGGATATGTGACTGATTTTACAGGCACACCTATAAAAGGAGTTAATGTAACTGTCACTGCATCAACTGGATTTGTCGGCAACTTCACCTCAGGCGACTCTGGTGCTTTTAAGTTCCATATTCCTTTGGCATTTATAGAATATGGTGGGCCAGTAACGGTTAATTATCATATGTCTGCAAAGATAGGTGACCACTTGTATAGTTACAATGGGTCTAAGAAAGTGACAGTATACCTTCCCAAAAATATGGTAAGGCTTCAGTTTTACTCTGATAAGGCAGTGGTTCAAGGAGGAGCAAATGCAACAATCACGGCTAAGGTAACTGATGTTCTTGGATATCCTGTGCCTGGGGTTCCAGTAAAGCTTCTTACAGAAGAAACAGCAGGTAATATAACACCTACTACAGGGATAACTGATAAAAACGGTGAAGTTAGCTTTACATACACCGCTCCAACAAAGCTAAATCAAAACATTGTGGATATAATAAAAGGAGAGATACAGGTAAATAATACTATTCTCCCAAATGCTCAGAAAGCGACGCTCTATATAGGTGTTGAAAATACGGGAAGCACATGGACAAAAGTGGAAATATTGAGTGTGTCCTCATTTGGTATATCCGCAGGAAACAGCTCTACTGTGACAGTTAAGGTTGTGGACCAAGACAACAAACCAGTTGCAAAGAAGGAAGTTCACATAGAAGCTATGTATTCTACTGCAACAGATCCAAATTGGTATGGCCAGAAGAGCGTGATTGATACGACCAATGTGACCTTTGACAAAGATGTAAAGACTACCGACTCAAATGGAGTGGCCACATTCAAGTTCATAGCAAAGAACAATGTCAATAGGCCGTATATCGTACGTGCTTATGTACAGAGTGCAATATCTGTATCCGATGCAGTTGAAATTTATGTCGGAAATGTAGCACCGCACCTTGTGTATGTGGAAAATCATACTTATACATACAACAACAAAACTGGCAATGTAACATGGGATAATCACACTGAAGATCATTCAGTTGTAATTGGAAGTGATAGCTTGGTTGGTGCGTGGGAGATTGCATACGGTATGATAATGCATGTTTCGGCACCAGTGGCAACAGTTGGACAAAAGGTTGATGTTTCAATGAGCGTCTACTATGCTATGAAGGTACATAAAGAGGTGTATTCAGTAGTATACAATGCAACCTCGCATACCATAGTAAGTAAAAAACTTGTGTTTAATGGCACAATAGCTCATGCTGGCGATCCTGCAAAGAATGTTCTGGCGTTTATGGCGGTGTTTGGCACGGATCTTGGATTTGGAGCAGACTGGAGTAATGGCGCTGGAACCTATGTGGGTTGGGCAGGTCAGAGTATAATAGGGTCATTGACAGATGAAAACGGAACATTTGCTTACTCTTTGGATACTATGCCTTTGATGTCAGATGAGCCTATCTATATCAGTGGGTGGATTGATGCCTATGGATACGGAACTAATGCAGCATACGTGGGACTTGGATTTGAATATCCATATCTGTTCGGAGTAAAAGATGGATTTGCACTTGAGCGTGCTCCATTGATGAGTATTAAAGATGTTACATTTGAAAACGACTTCCTCAGTGATGCAAGCAATTCTACTGTGGCTGTCTTAAATATAGTGGATGAAAACAATAAACCTCTTCCTAATGTAAATGTATCAATAAAAATACAGGCAGGCAGCTACAAGGGCGAAGTGAGTACAACTAGTGATGACAATGGAAATGCAAAGTTCAATATTAGTGTGCCCGATCTGGGGATGGATACATTGATACACATATCTGTAATGCTCTCATCTCAGAACCATGCAATGACTTATAACTACGAATATGTGCTACCATATCTCGCAAACATCTCGGGAATGCTGAACTTGGCAACATTGTACAATGTGAGTATCTCACCAGATCCAATTCCCAACAACGGTACTGCTACCATAACACTTAAATACATAGGAGGTTTTGCGGGGACACCTTTGAAGAATGTGCCTGTAACACTTTACGCGCCAGTGGGTACTTTAGACAAGGTTACTAATAGTACTGATCCTAATGGTACAGTTACCTTTAAATTAAATGCACCTGATCTACTAAATCCTCAATATTATACATTTGCTGCAGAGGCAAACGGCATGTGGAGTTACTTTGGAGTGGATATACTGGGAGAGTACAATAGCTCTAATGAAGCTAGAAATACAATAATAGACTTGAATAACACGATAGAACAATTGAAAAACAAGATGAAAGAGATGAACAACACAATAAATAGCCTTACTCACAATGCAACAGAGAGTGCAAATGAGGTCAAGGATCTAAAGACTCAACTTCAAAATGCAGAGACAATGCAGTATGTATATCTCGGACTCTTTGTAGTCTTTCTGATAATCGCACCTATAATGTACATACTAGGTAAGAAGAGCGGTGCAAAGGCAGCTCCACCCGCGGAAGAAGAACCAGAAGAAGAGTCAGAGATGGAAGAAGAACCAGAAGAAGAGTTAGAGATGGAAGAAGAACCAGAGGAGGAATCTAACGAAGATATTGAGTAAAACTACTTCTATTTTTTATTTTTTAGTGTGAATTTAATATCTATTTTTGTTTGTAATTGGTGCCTACTCAAAAACATTTATATATCTTGATTGGTTATTCACCTACAAAGTGCGGAGGTGAAAAAATGAAAAGCCTTACAATAGGAATGGTCGGGATTTTGGTGCTGGCAAGTGTATTGATTATTGGAATGCCAACACATCGTAGCGGTATGGGTTGGAACAATAAAATGCCTGTAAGATACGAATCTTACAAAATAACTGAAAGTATGCTAAAGGTTATGGAAGATAAGATGGGCTTTAGAGACCCTCATAAGAACTATAATGTAATAATTGATGGCCATGGTACAGGATTGGCTCCACCTACTAAGGAGGAGTATAATTTTATCCTAAAACATGCAACGTATGTTAAAGGAGTAAAAGGTTATAGGTCAAAAGGTTCAGTAGATCTTTCAAAAACACCGTATTTTCCACCAATTGGGAATCAGGGACAACAAGGCTCCTGTGCAGCATGGGCAACTTCTTATTATGATAATACTTATCATCAAGCTAAAGTTCATAATTGGACAGATCTAAATGACAATTATCATCATATCATGAGTCCTGCATGGACTTATAATAAAGTTAATGGTGGAGCGGACCAAGGGTCAACATTTCTCGGAAACTATGAACTAATGGAAACAATAGGTGATGCCTCTTTGGCCACTATGCCATATTCGGATTCAGATTATGTATCTTGGGGTTCAGAAGCCGCATGGAGGGAGGCTCCAATTGGTAGAATACAGGGAATACAAATAACAGATGTTAAAAATATAGATGTTATTAAATCATGGTTAGATCAAGGATATTTGGTTACTTTTGCGATAAATGCGGATGTATTGGGTGATAAAGGAAATGAAGCTTTTGCAGATGGTAATTACATAGTTTCATCAAAGGAATATAAAAATTATGTGGGACAGCCAAATCATGCGCAGACTATAGTGGGCTATGATGATTCTATTACCGATGATGGAGATGTTGGTGCTTTTAGGATAGTGAATTCATGGGGTGGCAACTGGGGTGATCACGGTTTTTACTGGATGACATACAATGCGTTCAAGATGTTATCTTGGAACTATACCTATCGTATTGTGGGTAGTTCTCCTAATCATCCTCATCTTCTAGGCGCATGGAAATTTAGCCATACGGGTCCAAGAGATGTTAAGGTAAATGTAGGTATAGGCACAGTGTCTAATCCCATAAATAACAGGACGCTTTATTTAGATGGTGGTTACTATAAGTTCCCAGAATTTATGGCTGTTGATTTTACAGATTATTACTCAAATTGGAAGAGTAATCATAACATATCTTTCTTCCTTAATATAAGTGAAAATGAGACTGGAACAGGCCACAGCGTAATATCAAATTTCTGGATTGAATATTATCCGGGCAAATATACAGTTGGTATGCCATATCGCGAGTCGTTTCCCTCTAATGATACGCCGGCAGAGACACCAACTGCAGTATATAACAGGTTAATTATACTCAAGAATTTAAGCGATTTGGAAATATCTAAGGAAGATATAAAGGTGAATACAAACTTACCTGTGGGAACGCACGCACAAATATTAATAACTGTTCATAACATTGGTAACATTTCTGCTAACAATGTATCTGCATCAGTTTATTTTGATAAAGTAATCACCTACTACAAGATAGAAACATTATTCTTTGGAAACATCTCTGTTGGAGGGAAGATAACAAGATCCTTTGAATGGACAGTTCCTACAACTATTGGCAAACATAAAATTATAGTGGTTGTAGATGATAGCCATCAAGTTCCAGAACTAAATGAATCAAATAATAAAGCAAGCATTAATATAATGATTTTCAAGCAACCAGATGCTCCCTATTTAATGGCAAGCAGAGGTAACGGCTTTGTAAATCTTACTTGGACAATGCCAAATGATGGGGGAGCTCCAATTCAAAAATATACTTTATACAGAAATGGTGTTAAGTACAAATATTTTAACAATGATACATTTCAGTATATAGATAAAAATGTAAACATGACTAAGACATATACCTACTATATCACTGCAACAAATTTGGCGGGGGAGAGTAAGCCTAGTAATGAGGTCAATGTTTCATGGACCCCACCTAGTGCTCCTTCGTTAATGGCAAGCAGAGGTAACGGCTTTGTAAATCTTACTTGGACAATGCCAAATGATGGGGGAGCTCCAATTCAAAAATATACTTTATACAGAAATGGTGTTAAGTACAAATATTTTAACAATGATACATTTCAGTATATAGATAAAAATGTAAACATGACTAAGACATATACCTACTATATCACTGCAACAAATTTGGCGGGGGAGAGTAAGCCTAGTAATGAGGTCAATGTTTCATGGAATGTTCCAGGTGCGCCTTCAAATGTGCATATTTATAAAGGTATTCTTTATGTTTTCTTAACATGGGGTGCACCTATATATAATGGTGGAGCAAATGTAACTGAGTACAGAGTATATCGTGGAACTGATCCAAATACAACTTCTCTTATTGCAACGATACCAGTTGATAATAGTACTTCAGAAAACAAATCAAAAATTACCTATTGGTATAATGATACTAATGTTGAGGACCATGTGACTTATTACTACTATGTGGTAGCAGTAAATCCAGTGGGTGAGGGAAATAAAAGCAAAGTGCTGGGCGTTACCTTGAATTATGATCTTGAGCCACCTCATATAAACATACTGAGTCCAAAGAATAATAGTGTTATAACAAATAAAGTAATTACAATAAAATGGAGTGTTACTGACAATGTGGGTGTAAAGAGTATTGAAATAAAAATAGACAATGGAAAGTGGAAAACTCTTAATAATAATACTACAAGCTACACTGTGAAAAATATCACAGTAGGTGTACACATAATATACCTAAAAGCAAATGACACATCTGGAAATGTAGCAATAAAATATATAAAGATAAACGTTAAAGAGAACATTCCTGGTTCAAATAGTCAATCCAGTAATATTTTTGGCATCCCAACAGCAGTGGTTCTTGGATCTTCAGTAGCAATAGTAATCCTGATTTTAATAGTGGTTATTGCAGTGGCTCTCAAAAGAAGACACAAATCCACTGGTGAAGAGAATGTTGAATCAGATGGAAACTCAGAAGAAGAAACTAACCAAGAGGCGATGGATAAGGATGAGAACATAGAAAATAACGAGTCAAGCGAGGAATGATAATATTTCATATATATTTTTTATTTTTCAATCAAATTTTAGTTAGTGTTTATTAATAGGTTAGCAATGAATGTGTGCCGTAAGAATGCCACTTTGTTGTACGGAGTACGGAAATTATTTCGCATAAGGATTAAGAACGAG